>JAFTUB010000189.1 GCA_017466495.1 Clostridia bacterium | reverse complement strand
CTCCGCGGAGCTGCACTCCACCGTCACAAGAAAGCCGTCGACGCCAAAGAGACCTGCGGCATAAATGACAGACAGCATGGTGAACCCTCCCGTAAGATGAAAGTTGATCCGACTTATTCGATGGAATTGATGTCGTAGGGTGTGCGCTGGTAAACGAAATAGTTGAGCCAGTTGGAGAAGAGCAGATGGGCGTGCCCACGCCATACATTGCGGGGCGTTTTGGAGGTGTCGTTTCCGGGGAAGTAGTTGTAGGGAATGTCGATGTCAAGTCCCCGCAGGGTATCCCGGAAATACTCCCGGGAGAGGGTGTCGTAGTCGTACTCGGCGTGGCCCGTGATGTAGAACTGCCGGGCGTTTCTGTCGGCCACAATATAGACTCCCGCACGGTCGGAACGGGCGAGAATGTCCAGCTGGGGGCAGTCCTCGATGTCCTGCTCATAGACGGTGGTGTGGCGGGAATGAGGAGCCAGGAAGGTTTCGTCAAAGCCCCGGAGCAGGGGATGGCGGGGGACCACCACCTCATGTTTGAAAATACCGAACATCTTCTTGGGCAGGGCATACTTCTGGATGCCGTAGTGGTGGTAGAGTCCCGCCTGGGCGGCCCAGCAGATGTGCAGAGTGGAGTAAACATGGGTGCGGGACCAGTCAAGAATGGCGCAGAGCTCATCCCAGTAGGCCACATCGGAAAACTCCAGGTTTTCCACCGGGGCACCGGTGATGATCAGACCGTCGAACTTTTTATCCTTGACCGCGGAAAAGCTCTGATAGAAGCTCTCCATATGCTCCTCGGAGATGTGGGTGGCACGGTAGGTTTCGGTACCGAGAAGGGTCAGCTCGATCTGCAGAGGGGTATTGGACAGCAGGCGGATGAGCTGGGTTTCGGTGACAATTTTGGTGGGCATCAGATTGAGGATGGCGATGCGCAGGGGACGGATATCCTGGGTCTGTGCGCGGGACTCGTCCATGACAAAAATATGCTCGCTCTCCAGCGTCTGTGCGGCGGGCAGACCGCCCGGAATTTTAATGGGCATAGATTGAATGCTCCTTTGAATGACAAGATACGTTTCTCTTCATTATATCAAACCAAACGGGGAATGTCCATAGTTTTTTTGATTTTTCTTTGCTGTTCCGTCAAAAAACACCCTCTTCACACTTCAGAAGAGGGTGATGGGGGAAGGTTCGGTTTCGGGCGGTTCGGCGAGATTGATCACCCGCAGCCCCTGCCGCTTGGCGTGGGCTACGGTGAAGGCGGTTCCGCCTCCCGCGTGGGTTTGGTAGCAGACGCACACCGTACTGCCTGCCAGCAGCTGCAGATTGCGCCGATGCATACAGCCCTCGGTGTATTGCTCCTGCAGAAACACGACCCGGTCGGCCTCGGCCATAATGCGGCGGTAGGCCACCGCTTCCTCGGTGGGCCATCCCCGGGTTTGGCCATGGCAGGGCAGGATCAGGTCAAGACGAACAAAGTCAAAGCGGCGGCGCATTTCCAATACCCGCTCGGCGGCCAGGCGATCAAAGCCCATAGCGCCGCCGGCGCGAAAACGGTAGATTCCCTCGTCAATGAGCCGATACAGGCATTCATCCAGCCTCTCGGTAAGGTGGGCAAGCTCTTCGGCGGGGATGCGGCGGTGCCCGGTAAAACAGCAGCTCTCCATCGCTTACCCCCGATCTGTCCGCAGATCAGCCAGGCGGCGAACAGCCGCAGCGGCACGGGCGCAGAATTGCTCAAGGGTAAGGTCGGCATAGTGAGGCGAGTCTCCCGCCACCTCCAGGGTGAGGGCCCCGTCGAAATTCACCCCGTCCAGCATATCAGCCACATAGCGGTAGTCGATATTGCCGTCGAAGGGGATCAGATGGGCATCGGGGGTCTGACGGTCGGGAAGACAGAAGTTGTCATGGATGTGGGTGTACACCAGCTTTTTCCCGAACAGAGGCATATGCGCCCGACCGGGGGTGAAGCAGTGCTCATGGCCGCAGTCCCAGCAGAAGCCCACATAGGGAGAGTCGGCGTATTCCTCAAACACATAGGCCAGGTTGGCCAGCTTGCGCTGGTTTTCAAAGGCGAGTATGACGCGGTGCTTTTCTGCAGTTTCCACCAGCCATTCCAAACGGCGGCGGCCGCAGTCGGTGATGGGAGGCGCATTTTCCCCCGAGCTGAGGTGGACCACGGTCATGGGGACACCCAGCTCGCCGCAGCTCTCGGTGCAGGCGATCAGCCGAGCAATGATGTCCTCCCCAGCTTCACCTTCCCGCCAAAGATGGTTGATCCCATCCCAGGGGGCGTGGATGCAGGCATAATCCAGGCCGTGGCGGGCAAAATGCCCTGCCAGCTCCCGTACTCTTTCGGCACCTGGGTACAGGGAAAAAACCTCATCAAAGCCCGCGGCCTTGATGCAGGGGAGAAATTCCTCCTCGGGGCGATTTTCATAGATGTCGGCGTTGATGCCGAATCTGTATTGGCGCATGGGATGGCCTCCTTTGATTTGGCGGGGCAATTATGCCTGCGGGCGGCGCAGGGACTCCAGGCGGCGCAGAGCCGCGGCGGCGCGGAGATAATATTCCTCCGCCGTCATGTTGGCATAGGTTTCGTGACGGCTGGATACCTCCAGCATCAGGGTTCCCCGGTAGTTGTCCCGATCCAGCATATCGGCCACATACTGATAGTCCATATTCCCGTCGAAGGGGAGGATGTGGACGTCGGGGGTCTGCCGGTCGGGCAGGCCGAAGTTGTCGTGCAGATGGGTGCAGACCAGCTTCTTCCCGAACAGGGGCATATAGGAACGGCCGGGGGTAAAGCAGCTCTCGTGGCCGCAGTCCCAGCAGAAGGCCACGTTGGGATGATGGGGGTAGGTTTCAAAAATGTAGGCCAGATTGGAGAGCTTGCGCTGATTCTCAAAGGCCAGCACGATGTTGTTCTTTTCCGCCGTTTCAATGAGTGTCTCCCATCTGCCCCGGCCACAGTCGGTTACGGGAGGCGGATTCTCGCCCGAACTGAGATGTACCACAGCAATGGGCACACCGATGGCGGCGCAGGATTCCACACATTCGCAGAACCGGGCCAGCACGCGGTCGCCCTCCTCGCCCTCAAGCCAAATCTGGTTGATGTTGTCCCAGGGGGCGTGGATGCTCTCGTAGAAAATGCCGTTGGCGGCGAAAAGCTCGGCAAACCGCGAAACCTGGGCCAGGTCACGGTAGCCGGTGAAGGTGGCGTCAAAGCCCGCGTTCCGCAGGTAGGGCATGGTCTCTTCAATGGTAATGCCTTTGTAGGCACCGGCACTGATGCCGATTTTGCATGCAGACATGGGGGGATCTCCTTTGGGGATTATTTTTTCGGCGGGTCGCCGTGCAGGTCGCTGCGCAGGAATTTGATGGCTCGCTCCACCGCATCCCGGGAATTGCCCCAGGGCTCATCCTCGTAGCGGTAGTCGAACTTCTTGCAGAACCAGCTCACATCCGCCGAGAGGGTGTCCAGATATCCCTCCACCACCGCCGAAGCCTGGCGGACAAATTCCCCCTGCTTTTTCTTGGGCAGGCGGGTGCGGGCGTAGTCCAGCAGACGGCGGTAGTGGGGCAGGCAGAAATAGGGCTGCTTCTGCAGCTTGGGTGCGAAGGCCTCATCCTGCTCCCAAAGCAGAACTGCCGTCTCAATCATGTGGGTGAAGTGGTAATTGATGCGGCCGCAGACGTAACAGTCCTCCTCCAGCTCGGCAATGCGTTTGAGCGGCTTTGCCCCCGCGCCCCCCAGCACGGCGCCCAGTCCCCCGGCGGCAATGTCGGACTTCAACTCGTTCAGATGGGACTCCAGCGTCAGGGCCATGCCCAGACGGTTTTTTCGCACAAACATCATATCGTAGTGGGTACGGCAGAAGCCCTGCTTGTTGGTTTTGATCCGCACATCGGGCTCCATCATGGAGGCCCCCAGGATCAGGTCCAGCTCGTTCTCCTCCAGCTTGCGCCACAGTGCGCAGAAGGGACAGCCGTCGGCGGCATCAAAGGCTTCGTTAACCGGTATGGTATAGATCTGTTCCATGGACAGCTCCTTGTATTGTTTTTTTCATTATAGCACAGTTTGCCCCAAACTGCAAGTGTGTGCAGGAAAAACCCACCGATTCTTGACAAACCGAGGCCTTGGGCGTATAATAAACCTATCACAGTACGGAGGTGTACGGCTATGTTTATTGTGGATTCCCATTGCGACAGCATTCAGAAGGTGGATGCCGGGAAATTTGGCATTGTCAACCCCTACAATTACAGTACCCGGATGCAGCAGCTGCAGTTTGTGGCACTTTTCTGCACCTGGCCGGAGAACTCGGTGGAGGATTGCTATCGCCGTGCAGTCCGCTTTCTGGGACATTTTTTCCTGGCCATGGCCAACGAGAGCGACCGTGTCCTGCCCGTCAAAACCTACGCTGACATTGAGGCCGCCTTTGCCGCAGGCAAGCACGCCGCCCTGCTGACGCTGGAGGGCGGAACGGGACTCAAGGGCAGTCCCGAGATTCTTCGCCGCTTCTTCCACTGCGGTGCGCGGGTGTGCGGTCTGACCTGGCTGCACAATGACCTGGGCAAAAGCAATCGCCTGGAGGAGGGGGAGGAGGATACCGGCCTGACCGAGATCGGCCGTGCCATGGTGGAGGAGGGCAACCGCCAGGGGATGATTTTCGACGTCTCCCACCTCTCCGACCGAAGCTTCTGGGACCTGGCCGAGTTGTCGGCCAAGCCCATCATCGCCACCCACTCCAACTTCCGCGCCCTCTGCGGCCACAGCCGCAACCTCACCGATGATATGGCCCGGGAGATCTTCCGCCAGGACGGCATGATCGGCCTTAACCTCTGCCCCTCCTTTGTTCATGATGACCCCGAGAAGCGCACGGTGGAACAGCTCTTTGCCCACCTGGATCATTGCCTGTCCCTGGGCGGCGAGGATCACATCGGCTTCGGCTGTGACATCGACGGCATCGGGCACCACTATCCCGCCCCCCTGGATGAGAGCTGCTCGGTCCACGACCGCCTCATTGATTTCATGCTTACCCATAACTACAGCGAAACCCTGGTAGAAAAAGTCGCCGGCGGCAATTACCTGCGCTTCCTCAAGCAGTACCTGCCCGCCTAAAAAAGAGACCGGGTGCCGAAACGGCACCCGGTCTCTTTTTTGTTTGAAAGTTTTTGCGGGTTCCAAGGGGGCTTTTTTCAAAAAGCCCCCTTGGTGGGGTCCGGGGCATCGCCCCGCCACTCACAGCAATCCCTTCCGCAGCTCCTCACCCGATTTGGCGGAAAGGAATGCGGGGGGAATGTCCAAAATCGTCTTGCATCCCGATGCTCCGGCGCCTGCCATGCGATAGGCGGCGCGGGCGCAGGCCACCAGCACCGAGGAAGTAAACTCGGGGTTGGAGTCCAGCTTCAGACGGTATTCGATCAGCGCATTGTGCTCCCCGTCAAAGCCGGTGCGGCCGCTGTGAATCACAAAGCCGCCGTGGGGAATGCCGCTGTGCTTCTCCTTCAGCTCTTCTAAGCTGATGAAATGCACCGTGGTGTCATAATCGGCAAAATACGCCGGCATGGTCTTGATCTCGTGCTCAATGCGGGCAAGATCAGCGCCCTCCTTGGCCACTACAAAGCACTCGCGGGTGTGCTTTTCGCGGGTGGTGAGGGTGGGGCAGCTGCCGCTGCGCACCGCATCCATGGCCGCCTCCACGGGAATGGTGTACTGCCGCGCATCCACCACACCGTCAATGCGGCGAATGGCATCCGAATGCCCCTGGCTGACCCCCTTGCCCCAGAAGGTGTATCCTGCACCGTCGGGGAGAATGGCCTCGGCCAATACCCGGTTGAGGGAGAACATTCCGGGATCCCAGCCTGCCGAGATCACCGCAACCTTACCGGAAGCGGAAGCCGCCGCATCCACCGCGGCGAAATGCTCGGGAATCTTGGAGTGATTGTCAAAGCTGTCCACCACGTTGAAGAGCGCCGCCATGGCGGGAGTCTGTACCGGCAGATCGGTGGCACTGCCGCCGCAGAGGATCATCACATCAATCTTGTCGGCCATCTGTGCCGCACAGTCCGCTGACAGAACGGGCACGCCCTCGGTGCGGATGCGCAGGGATGCGGGATCCCGTCGGGTGAATACAGCTGCCAGCGTCATGTCGCTGTTCTGTCGGATGGCCGCTTCTACCCCGCGGCCGAGATTGCCATAACCGAAAATGCCGATACGAATGCTCATGCGAATTGCCTTTCTGCGGTTTTTCCCGCACCGAAAAATACGTTACCATTTTACCACAGGAAAGGGCTTTTTGCAACGGATTTGCCAAAAAAAATGAAAAAACGCTTCCCGCGGCAGGGACAATTTCAAAGAAAAAAATATTTTGTGTAAAATGCCTATTACACCGACCCGAAAAATATGCTATAATATTGTAGAACAATCAACGTGCAGTTTGCTTGGCGGAACGTAAGTCCGGTTGAAGCAGACTGCACTTTTTTTGTCGAATTGATGCTTGAATGCGAGGTGCAGAACATGGAATTTCGGGTCGATGATACGGTGCTGTACGGCACGGAGGGGGTCTGTCGGATCGCGGAGATCTCGGAGCAGAATTTTATGGGGGAGCCAAAGCTGTATTATGTGCTCAAGCCTGTTTATGCGGGCAGGTCTACGGTTTTTGTCCCTCTGGACAATGAAGCGCTGACGGCAAAGATGCGTCGGGTCCTTTCTCCCGAGGAGATCTACACCCTGATCCGTACCATGCCCAGCGAGGAAGCCCTGTCCATTGATGACGATCATGCCCGGCGGGATCACTGCCGCGCTGTTCTGAATGGGGGCGATCGGGCTGCCATGGTGGGGATGATCAAGGCGCTTTACCTGCGCAAACAGCGGCAGGAGACCGCAGGGCGCAAGTTCCATGTGGCCGATGAGCACTTCCTGCACGATGCGGAAAAGATCCTCTACGATGAATTTGCCCACGTTCTGCAGATCAAACGGGATCAGGTTCTGCCCTTTATTTTGGAGCAGATTGAGATCCAAACCAAGGCGTAAAACGGAATTTCTTTGCCTTGTTCACAATAAGTTAACAATTTGCATCACTTTTTCCCTGCATCCCTCTTGCAATTTCGGGGAAAATCCTGTATAATAAAATGTAACTTATACGCAGTGAAAATCTGCGAAAAAAAGATGTTTTACGTTGGAGGTAACAACAATGGTAGTAGCCGGCGATTTCAAGAACGGCATCACTTTCGAGATGGATGGCCAGGTTCTGCAGGTTATCGAATTTCAGCATGTTAAGCCGGGTAAGGGCGCGGCTTTCGTCCGCACCAAGCTCAAGAATGTCATTACCGGTGCCGTGATCGAGCGCACCTTCAGCCCCACCGATAAGTATGAGAATGCTTATATCGAGAGAAAAGAAATGCAGTACTCCTACAACGATGGCGATTTGTATTACTTCATGGATATGGAGAGCTTCGATATGACGCCCATCAACAAGGACGCGCTCCCTGACAGCTTCAAGTTCGTCAAGGAAGAGATGATGGTTAAGCTCGTTTCCTATAAGGGAAAAGTGTTTGATATCGAGCCCCCCACGTTTGTTGAGCTGGCTGTTACCCAGACCGATCCCGGTTTTGCAGGCAACACCGCTACCAACACCCTTAAGCCCGCTACTCTGGAGACCGGTGCCGTGATCAAGGTTCCGCTGTTCATCGAAGAGGGCGAAGTGCTCAAGATCGATACCAGAACGGGTGAATATCTCTCCCGTGCATAATCAGGAGGAACGAAAATGACTTTGACCGAAAAGGCTGCATATCTGAAGGGCCTGGCAGAGGGCACCGCTCTCGATGCCACCAAGCCCGAGACCAAGCTGATCAACGCCATGCTCGACCTGATCGGTGAGCTGACCGAGGCAGTTGACCGCCTGGAGGACATCACCGACGAGCTGCACGATTACATCGAGGAGATCGATGAGGATCTGGGCGAAGTCGAGGAGTTCATCATGGACGAGTTCGGCGATGAGGACGATTGCGACTGTGATTGCGACTGCGATTGCTGCTGCGACGATGATGACGATGATGAGTATTATGAGATCACCTGTCCTTCCTGCGGCGAAGTGATTTGCTTCGACGAGACGGTTGATCCTGCTGATCTGGTCTGCCCCGCTTGCCACGAGCATTTCGATTGCATCTGCGACGGATGCTGCGACTGCGAAGACGAGGAAGAAGAGGACAAGGCGTAAGCTCCGCTCTCTTTCCGTGATTGCGATTGATTGAAAATCCCCCATGGGCCAAAGCCCGTGGGGGATTTTGTTTTGGGGCTTATCGCTCCCGTTCAATGACGATCATGACGCTGTAGCCGTCAGCATCGTCCTGGTCGGCCGATACCACGTGCCAGCCACGGGACAGGTAGTGGGCGTTGAGCCCATCGATCATGTTCTTGCCCTGAATCTTGTTGATGGGGGCGTAGGGGTTGCCCACGAACAGCTTCTGCGGACGGAATGCCTCTCCTCGCACCAGATAGTCGATGGACACGCCAAAAATATCCGAGAGCTGGGGGAGAAGCTCAATATCGGGACAGCTGTCGGTGGTCTCCCACTTGGATACTGCCTTGTCGCTGAGGTGCAGAAGTTCTGCCAGCTCTGCCTGGGTCATTTTCCGCTCGCCCCGGAGCAGAGCAATGCGCCCGCCCACGGTGTTGGTTTCGATTTTCTTTTCCATAGTAGTATCTCCTTATCATCTCATTGGGATGGAATTGTTGTTTTGTGGCCACGGTTAAATTATAGCAGAAAAAGGGGAAATGCACAACCTGCCGTGCGTAGAAAACGGTAGAAAAAAGCGTTGTTTTTTCTACCGACGGTAGATGCCGCGGCGCTGCATTGACAAATGCGCCCGTTTGTGATAAGCTATGAGCGTCGCTGACGGACAGTCCGCGAATCACAAAGAAAAGGGTGAACAAGATGAAAATCGAATTTCTCGGTACCAGCCACGGTGTGCCTTCGGCTGATCGGTACTGCCAGTCTATGTTGGCAGAGGTGGGGGATCGCGCCTACCTCATTGATGCGGGCGCACCCGTCGCCGATCTGCTGACCCGTCGGGGGATTGATTTCGCCCGGATCAAGGGCGTTTTCATCACCCATATGCACGGGGATCATGTGAACGGTCTGGTGCACTTTCTCAATCTTTCCACCTGGTACTATAAGAATGTGGATTTGGATGTTTATCTCCCCGATCCCCGCGGAGTAGAGCAATATACCGCGCTCCTGCGGCTGCTCCACCACCGCGAGATCGACCTCGGGCGGATCCGCCTCCATGCCTATTCTGCGGGAGAGGTATTTGACGATGGCGTTCTGTCGGTGAAGGCTATCCCCACCGCGCACCTGGAGAATGGCATGGCCTACGGATTTTTGCTTCGCGGGGAAGGGCACAGCGTCCGTATTACCGGGGATATGCAGAAGAGCCTGGAGGATTTCCCCCGGTGGGATCCCCGGGAGAAGGTGGAGCTGCTCATCACAGAATGCGCTCATTGCAGTCCCGAGATTCTGCTGGAGCGGATCGCGGCCTATCCCGCTCCCCGGACAGCGGTCACCCACGTTTGGCCTCTGCATAAATACGATGCCCTGGCTGCGGGGGCCGGGGACCTGCATCTTTCCTTCCCCCGGGACGGGGATGTGTATATTTTGGAATAAACTTTTGTGTTGAAGAAGTGCTGTACCGCTGTACAGCACTTCTTTTTGCGTCGAAACGGAAAAAATTTCAAGAATTTTTATAAAACCTATTGACAAGGTAGGTTTTATGTGATATCATAATACCAACCAAGGAGGTAGGCGTAAAACCTCCGCGGATCAGAATAACTGACGGGGCGGTAAACCCGCCGCCGGGAAGGGAAAGACCATGAAAATCTATGCAGACCATGCTGCAACCACGAAAATCAGCGAAGCCGCCGCAGCGGCAATGCTCTATCATATGAACGAAACCTACGGTAATCCCTCCAGCCTGCACACCGAAGGCCAGCGGGCCGCCGAGGTGCTGGCCGATGCCAGAGGACGGATCGCACGCTTGCTGGGGGCCGAGCCCCGGGAGATCATCTTCACCTCCGGCGGGAGCGAGGCCGACAACCAGGCCATCCTCTCGGCGGCTCGGCTGGGGGAGCGGCAGGGCAGGAAGCATATCGTTTCCACCGCCTTCGAGCACCATGCCGTCCTGCACACCCTGCAGGCCCTGGAGAAGCAGGGCTTCGAGGTGACTCTGCTGGATGTACATGAGAACGGCTTGATCACCCCTGAGGAGGTGGCGGCAGCCATCCGTCCGGACACCTGCCTTGTGACGGTGATGTTCGCCAACAACGAGATCGGGACGGTCCAGCCCATCGCCGAGATCGGCGAGGTCTGCCGTGCGCGGGGGGTGCTTTTCCACACCGACGCGGTGCAGGCGGCGGGGCATCTGCCCATCGATGTGATCGCGCAGAATGTGGACCTCCTCTCCCTGTCAGCCCATAAGTTCCACGGGCCCCGAGGTGTGGGCGTGCTCTACGCCAAGAAGAACATTCCCCTCACCTCTCTGATTGAAGGGGGCGCTCAGGAGCGCGGACGGCGGGCGGGCACCGAAAATCTCCCCGCCATCGTGGGCATGGCCGTGGCGCTGGAGGAAGCCTGCACCGACCTGGCCGGAAAGCGGGAACGGCTCACCGCTCTGCGGGACCGTCTGATCCGGGGACTCTCGGCCATTCCCCATTCGGTGCTCAACGGCGACCCGGTGCGGCGGCTGCCCGGCAACGTGCACTTCTGCTTTGAGGGGATCGAGGGAGAGTCACTTCTGCTCCTGCTGGATGACCGCGGAATTGCGGCCTCCTCCGGTTCGGCCTGCACCTCGGGGTCTCTGGATCCCAGCCATGTGCTGCTGGCCATCGGCCGTCCCCATGAGATCGCCCACGGCTCCCTGCGGCTTACCCTCTCGGACGACAATACCGAGGAAGAGGTGGATTACCTCATTGCTGCCGTTACCGACGTGGTGGCTTACCTGCGGAGCATCTCTCCCGTCTGGCGTGAGCTAGTATCGGGAAAACAGAAATTTATCCTCAACTGAAAAGGAGAACAGATATGGCACTTTACAGTGAAAAAGTTATGGATCATTTCCGCAACCCCCGTAATGTGGGTGCGATGGAAAATGCCGACGGCGTGGGCCAGGTGGGCAACGCTAAATGCGGCGATATTATGAAGATCTACCTCAAGATCGAGGAAGATGTCATCACCGATGTGAAATTCGAGACCTTCGGCTGCGGCTCGGCCATTGCCTCTTCCTCCATGGCCACCGAGCTGATTAAGGGAAAGCCCATCGGTGAAGCAATGGAGCTGACCAACCGCGCTGTTGCCGAAGCCCTGGACGGCCTGCCGCCCCACAAAATGCACTGCTCGGTGCTGGCCGAGGAGGCTATCAAGGCGGCCATCAAGGATTACTATGACCGGCGGGGAATCGGCTACGATACAGCGCAGTTCCATGACTGCGCCAGCTGCGGACATTGCTGCGGCAAGCATTGAGGTCTGCGCACAACTGTGGCTTGATTTTTCTGCCGAAATATGGTATACTGTGGGGGACAGGAGGTGCGGAATATGAAAATTATTGATCTGCTGCGTAGGGAGAGCCTCTCTCTTTCCTTTGAGGTGTTTCCGCCCAAAACCGAAAGTAATTTTGACACTGTTCGCCATGCCACCGAAGAAATTGCCAAGCTGCGCCCTTCTTTCATGAGCGTTACCTACGGTGCGGGCGGCGGTACCAGTCAGTATACCCTGGATATTGCCAGGAACATCAAGGAGCGCTACGGGGTGCCAAGTCTTGCCCACCTGACCTGCGTTTCCTCTACCCGGGAGACAGTGCACGCACGGATTCGCGACATTCGTGCCGCAGGAATCCAGAACATCATGGCCCTGCGCGGCGATATTCCCGCCGGTATGGAAGGTGCCGACCGCAGCGGCTGGGCGTACCAGCACGCGGTACAGCTGGTGCGGGAGTTGAAGGAGGCCGATGCCGATCTTTGCATTGGCGGTGCCTGCTATCCCGAGATCCACCCCGAGAGCACCAATCAGAAGGAAGATATCCGCTATCTGCGGGAAAAGGTGGATGCGGGCTGCGACTTCCTGACCACCCAGATGTTTTTCGACAACAATCTGCTCTACAACTTCCTCTATAAGATCCGCGAGGCGGGGATCACCGTTCCCATTATCCCCGGCATTATGCCCATCACCAACGGGAACCAGGTGGAGCGGGCCGTGAAGCTGTCGGGCTCCTTCATGCCCCAGCGGTTCAAATCCCTGGTGGATAAGTTCGGCACGACGCCTGCCGCCATGAAGCAGGCGGGCATTGCTTACGCCACCGATCAGATCATCGATCTTTTCGCCAACGGCATCACCAATGTCCACGTTTACTCCATGAATAAGCCCGATGTGGCGGCGGCTATCCTGAACAACCTTTCGGATATCCTCGACCGCGACCCTGCCATCAAAGGAGGGAGCGGCGGATGATGATTTCCACCCGCGGCAGATACGCCCTGCGCGTGATGATCGATCTCGCCGAGAACGGCGGGGGAGAATACATCCCCATGAAGACCATCGCCGATCGACAGGGGCTGTCGCTGAAGTACCTTGAGCGCATTCTGCCCGTGCTGACGCAGAATCACATCGTCGAGGGGATCCAGGGCAAGAAGGGCGGCTATCGCCTGACCCGTTCTCCCGAGGCGTATCGGATCGGGGAGATCCTGCGGCTGACCGAGGGGGATCTTGCCCCTGTGTCCTGCATGGCCTGCGGTGCAGAACCCTGCGAGAAGCGCTGCGAATGCAAGACCTATCCCTTGTGGGCGGGCCTGCAGGAGCGAATCGATACCTACCTGGACGGCATTACTCTGGCCGCGCTGATCCGCGGCGAGGTGTAAAGCGAAAATGAAAATCCACCACATTGCTGTGGTGGATTTTTTGACGCGCAGAGAGCAGCTCCGTGGGGCAATTATCTGTACTGGTCCAACACGGCCCGATAGGCGGGATTTTTCAGAAGTTCCGCTCTTCTGCCGGCTGTGGCATTTCTGCGCGCATCGAGATGGAAGCGGAGAAGATTCTCTTGCGCTGTCTCACCGTATCGGTCGGCGGCGTGGGACAGAGCTTGGTTTTGGGCCCGCGATTCCTCGAGCAGCTTGGCGGCGTACAAGTTTTTCTCCATCACGGCGATGACTTGCTCATCCGTGCCGCCGCGATAGCAAAGATCGTTTTCCATTCTGCCGAGGAAGGATTTTGCCTGCATCAGGAAGAAGGCTTCCCCGGTTTCCGCAAATGCCCGAAGCATCAGGTCACCGTAGCGCAATGCGCGTTCCGCTCTCTCCCCCAGGGAGAGGGAAGGGGCAAAGAATACCGTCCGGCCGAATTTGTCCGCCGCGAAATCCGCCAGCTCAAACATATTCTTTTGTACGTGGAAATAATATTCGCTTGTATCTTTGGAAAATAGTTGCTCGGTCTTTTGCTCGCCGGTGGTGTACCAGTCGGTGAATTTTGTTTTGTAAATTTCCAGCGCCTCTTGTGTTTTGCCTTCCGCATGAAGAATTTTGGCACGCATATTCCATGCGTCGAGCCGCAGGTTTTCTTCGGTACAGCCCTCCAGTATTTTTTCGCAGATGGCAAGAAATTCGTCCTTGTGCGCAAGCAAAACGGCAGGATCGTTGTCAGCGAAATCGCCGCCCATGTTCCACATATAGTAGTGCATGATCCAATAGTCATTGGGATAATCTCGGTAAGCTTTAACGATTATCTCGCGGCCTTTCTTATTGTTCCAATTCTGTCTGTACAGCGCAATGGCTTTATCGATCTCGGCCCGGATCTTTTCCTGATCGTAGCCCATAAGCTCGTCAAGGGTTACACCGAAGAAATAGGCCAGCGGCTGCAGAAGGGTAATATCGGGATAGGTTTCACCCCGTTCCCATTTGCTGACCGCGGCACAGGTCACATTCATGGCAGCCGAAAGCTGTTCTTGCGTAATGTTTTTGGCTGTCCGCAAACGCTTAATATTTGCACCGATCGTTATTTCCATCATCATACCTCCGTTGAAATAAAGTAAGCCGACGTCTGCTTCTGCTTATAGTATAGCATAAATTCTTTTTCCGTAAAGGTATTGTCAGGAAACTTTGTATTAACCTATGGTTGAAAAAAGATCGTGACGGTATGACTGCAGAAAAAGAGCGCCATCAAGTCTTATGACTTGATGGCGCTTTTTTGTGAATATCCGTTGTACGCAGCTGTTCGACAGAATTTAGATATCCTTTGCGTTGGCCAGCACATACTTCTCAGCCTCTACGCACCACAGACCGTTGTTTGCCTTGACGATCTTATCCAGCTCGGCGTAGAAGGGATCGGTCTTGCCCAACTCGGCGAAGTCGGCAATGGCGGTGAGGGGCATATCCTTGCCGGTGTAGATGAGCTTCTTGCCGCCGGGGATCTTGGGCAGATTGCAGGTGGTCTCGGCCACTGCGTTGAGTCCGCCGATGTGGGTGATCATGGCTGCGGGGTCGATCTTGCCTGCCACCACCATGTCGATGCACTCCAGCATATCGGCGGTGTTGCCGCCGCTGGTGCCTACCAGGTGCGTGGAAGCGTAGTGTACGTTGTAAAAGTTGAACTCAGCCCGGAACTCGGGGTTGGTGGGGCCGGCGAAGAAGTTCAGACAGCCGTCGCGGGCCAGCAGGCGATCACCCATTTCCACCACGGGCTTCACGGGTGCATACACGAAGACATCGTTGTAGCCCCGGCCGTCGGTGAGACCCATCATGTATTCCACGGGATTTTCGTAGTCATTGGTGTTGATATAGACCAGCTTGATGCCTTCCTTGGCTGCTTCCTCAGGAGGCAGAATCTCGGCGGCGCGCTTCAGGCGGGCGGCGTCAATGTCGGTGACCACCACCAGGGAAGGACGGCGATCGCAGTGCAGGGCGTAGTCGATGGCGCCCAGACCCATGGGGCCGGCGCAGGCCAGCAGAGCCAGGCATCCGCCCTCCACGATGCCCATATCGTGATGATACACACCGTTCTTGGTGTGGTAGCTTGCGTGATAACCGCCGATGATGCAGCTCATGGGCTCGGCCACCGAGCCGTAGAAGAAGGCCTCGCCGGTATAGGGGAGCAGACAGTCCATCTCCATAACTTCATTGGGGATGATGATGTACTGTGCCGAGCCGCCGATGTAGGGATAAGAGTAGCCGGGCGCTGCCAGGCTGCCCTTGTAGTTGATGGCGGGCTGAACAGCGAAACGGTCGCCGGCGTGATACTTGTGCTGCCACTTGGCACCCACCTCAATGATCTCACCGCAGAACTCGTGGCCGACGATGACGGGGTTCTCGGCGATATCGTTGGGCACGCGTTTGTGGTCCGATCCCTGCAGGGCGGCCTTGTAGGTGGACATACAAATGCTGTCCGAGATAATGCGGGCGAGAATTTCGTTTTCTCCCAGAGCGGGGAGCTCAAACTCCTCCAGGCGGAGGTCGTTTTTGCCGTACATTCTGACTGCTTTGGTTTTCATCTTTCTTCTCCTTTTGCGGGTAGTGTTTGCGGGCAAATCAAAACTACCTATAATCATAACAGATATTCGCTGCGTCTGCAAGAGAAAACGAAAAAAATTCCTCTTTTGGCCCTAAATTTGCGTATTTTATCCGTAGACAGAAAGGATGCCGCGCAAGCTGCGCGGCATCGCTGTTTCAGATGTAGGGAAAAATCAGACCACGCCCTGAGCGAGCATAGCATCGGCAACCTTGAGGAAGCCCGCGATGTTGGCACCGGCAACCAGGTCGTCGCCGAAGCCGTACTCGTTGGCAGCCTTGACCGAGCTGTCAAAGATGTTCTTCATGATGGTCTTCAGCTTGGCGTCGACCTCTTCAGCGGTCCAGCCGTAGCGCATGGAGTTCTGGCTCATCTCCAGGCCGGAGGTGGCAACGCCGCCTGCGTTAACTGCCTTGGAGGGGGCGACAATGACGCCGTTTGCCTTCAGATAAGCAACAGCCTCGTTGGTGGTGGGCATATTGGCAACCTCAACGTAATACTTGAGGCCGTTGGCCACCATCTGCTCAGCTTCCTTCATGCCGACTTCGTTCTGGGTAGCGCAGGGCATGAGAATGTCCGCCTTGACACCCCAGGGCTTCTGACCGGGGAAGAACTGTACGCCGAACTTGTCAGCATAATCCTGAACCTTGTTGCGGCAGGAAGCGCGCATCTCAAGCATGAAGTCGATCTTTTCCTCGGTGCAGATGCCGTCGGGATCGTAGATGTAGCCGTCGGGGCCGGAGAGGGTGACCACCTTGCCGCCAAGCTCATTGACCTTCTTGACAGTGCCCCAAGCCACGTTGCCGAAGCCCGAGATGGCGAAGGTCTTGCCCTTGATGTCATCACCGAAGTGGTTGAGCATTTCTACCGTATAATATACGGCACCGAAGCCGGTTGCCTCGGGACGGATCAGAGAGCCGCCGTAGGAGAGGCCCTTTCCGGTGAGTACGCCGGTGAACTCGTTGCGCAGTCTCTTGTACTGGCCGAAGAGGTAGCCGATCTCCCGTGCGCCCACGCCGATGTCGCCGGCGGGAACGTCGGTGTCAGCACCGATGTGGCGCTCAAGCTCGGTCATGAAGCTCTGGCAGAAGCGCATCACTTCGGCGTTGGACTTGCCCTGGGGATCAAAGTCAGCGCCGCCCTTTGCACCGCCCATGGGCAGGGAGGTGAGGGAGTTCTTGAAGGTCTGCTCAAAGCCGAGGAACTTCATGATGCTGATGTTAACCGAAGGATGGAAGCGAAGGCCGCCCTTGTAGGGGCCGATGGCAGAGTTGAACTGAACGCGGAAGCCGCGATTGACCTGAACTTTGCCGTTATCGTCAACCCACGGCACACGGAAGACGATCTGACGCTCGGGTTCAACGATTCTTTCGAATACCCCTGCGTCGATCAGATCCTGTCTCTTTTCGGCAACAGGCTGAATCGATTCGAAAACCTCGGTTACGGTCTGAATAAACTCGGGTTCGCCGGGGTTGCGCTTTTCTACTCTTGCGAGCAGATCTTTGAGATAAGTATTGGTTAATGCCATAGGTGTGTACTCCTAAAATGAATTCCGCATTCTGAAATCGTGCAAAATGGACATGTCGGCGGTATGCTATAATTGTACGCCAAAAGATGGGCGCTGTCAAGGGAAGAAAAGCAAAAAAAATTGAGAAAACATAGAATTGTAACATTAATTGCGATTCGTGGGAAGAAAGGCCGAAAATTTGGAATATGTGACAAAAATCCCCCAAAAACAAGAAAACAAAAACGATTCCAATCACCTTTTGCGGGGAATGAGGAGAGGCGTGCGGTTTCTGTGGATGGAAAAAATGAAACTTAAAAAAGATTTTGGTGCAATCGCGGAAAAGGAGGAATACCCAAAAAGCAGAAGATATGGGAAAAAATGGGGACATTTTTCGGAACCGAGTCGGAAAAACGGGAGAAGAAAACGCCCAAAAATGCAAGAACCGAAACAGAATCCGTCAAAAGCGGCCTTCCGTCTGAACATTTTTCGTAAAACTGTCCGGATGACTGCGGATTGGACAGAATTTGTGCTTACTGTCCAAATTGATGCAAAATACCCTCGGATGAAGATGATTGGCACAGGGAGAGAAAACTCTCCCGCGCCCTTGACAGGGGGAGACAGGCATGGTATAATCAATGGTAGAAATTATCTGAAACTCCCCAGGAGACCGTGCGGCCGGGCCGGTACGGAATTATCTCCGCCTCAAGGGCCATGCCCTGAGACGGATTTTCTTTTTGGAGAGGACGGACCGCCGGGAAAGGAACAAACGAGCTATGATGGACGCAAGTAAATATCGGGTTGGCTATTTTCCCGCTGACCGACGGTATAACAAATGGGTGGAGCGGGACCATATCGAAAAGCCCCCCGTCTGGTGCAGTGTGGATATGCGGGACGGCAACCAGAGCCTGGTGATCCCCATGAGCCTGGAGGAGAAGCTGGCCTACTACCGCACGCTGCTGGCCGTGGGCTTCAAGGAGATCGAAGTCGGTTTTCCCGCCGCCAGCGACACCGAGTATGCCTTCCTCCGCGCCCTCATTGAGGGGAATATGATCCCCCAGGATGTGTCGGTGCAGGTGCTGACCCAGTGCCGGGAGCACATTATCCGCCGTACTTTTGAGGCCTGCGCAGGGGCACCCAGCGCCATCATCCACTTCTACAATTCGTTGAGTGTAGCCCAGCGGGAGCAGGTTTTTGGTATGAGCCGGGAGGAGATCAAGGAGATTGCCATTGAAGGGGCCCGCATGGTGAAACGGCTGGCCGCCGAATATGAAGGAAACTTCCGCTTTGAATATTCCCCCGAGTCCTTTACCGGCACCGAGCCCGAATATGCCCTGGAGGTGTGCAATGCCGTCCTGGACGTGCTGGAGCCCTCGGCAGACAACAATGTGATCATCAACCTTCCGGTGACGGTGGAGCTCAGCAGTCCCCATATCTATGCCGGTCAGGTGGAATTTATGAGCGAGAACCTCAAGTACCGGGAATTTGTCACCCTGTCTCTGCATCCCCACAACGACCGGGGCACCGGAGTTGCCGATACCGAGCTGGCTTTGCTGGCCGGAGCCGACCGGGTGGAGGGCACACTGTTCGGCAACGGCGAGCGGACGGGCAACGTGGACATCATCACCCTGGCCATGAATATGTATGCCCACGGCATCGACCCGGGCCTTGATCTGTCCAATATGCCCCGCCTGGTGGAGGAGTACGAGAAGTACACCCGGATGCAGGTCTACGCCCGCGCTCCCTATGCCGGTGAGTTGGTTTTTGCCGCCTTCTCAGGCAGCCACCAGGATGCCATTGCCAAGGGAATGCGCTACCGGCAGAACAACGGCCAGCACATCTGGAATGTGCCCTATCTTCCCATCGATCCCCGGGACATCAGCCGTACCTATGATGCCGAGGTGATCCGGGTCAACTCCCAGTCGGGGAAGGGCGGCATCTCCTACCTGCTGGAGCAGAACTACGGCTACATCATGCCCCCGAAGATGCGGGAGCATTTCAGCTACCTCTGCAAAGGGGTGTCCGACCGTCAGCACAAGGAGCTCAAGGTGGACGAAATGCTTGCCCTCTTCCGGGAGAATTATATTCCCGAGCAGCCTGCGGTGCGGGCCGAGAACTTCCACTTCAACCGGGACGGCGACAACGTGCAGATCCGGATCACCTTCCTGCAGAACGGGGAGCGGACTGTGGTGGAGGCCGAGGGCAACGGTTCCCTGAGTGCGGTAAACAACGCCCTCAAGGCCTACAGCGGGGAGCAGTACACCCTGCAGGTCTTTACCCAGCACAGTATGCAGGGCCAGGGCTCTCAGAGCGTGGCCGCCTCCTACATCGGACTTGAACGTGCGGGGGGCGAGATGTTCTGGGGCGTGGGCACCAACACCGACGTGATCCGCGCCAGTACCAATGCCCTGCTCAACGCCTTCCATAATATGATGCTGGCTGAGTAAGCAGAACAGGAAAAGGCCGCCGCGCATCTGCGCGGCGGCCTTTTCCTCATGCGGAGATGAGAAATTTTGCTTGGATTTGGACGGGAAAAATGGAGTCTTTTTCTTTACAATGCCCGGGGGAATATGGTACAATGAAGACGGGGCAGAGATTGCCCGGACAGGACGGATTGAGGAGGAATAACGTGAAGAGCAGTGAGATAAAGAAATTATTCCATCAGCAGCTCCGCGGGGAGCTGACATCTGCAGGATGGAACTTTTCCTCCAAACATTCCATGTATTACAGAATTACGGACAATGTGCTGAATTTTATCCTGACAGACCGGCGGTCATCCGGATTGGAGGTGGGGATTTATGTTCAGCCGCTTTATATTCCCGGTGCGCATCTTGTGCTGAACTTAGGGGATTCCATTCAGCACATCAATTGCGGGCATTACCATGCGTATGCGCTTCTTCCCGCATTGGATGCGGAAGAGATTGTGGGCAACATCATGCGCAATCAACGATTTATTCTGGAGAGGGGCATCCCGTGGCTGGATCGGGTTGGCTCACCGGAGGGCATCTGCAAGTTTATTTTTGAGAAAAATGAGACGGGCAGATGGTTTTGGACTTCCGATGTGTGGCGTCACGAAGCTGCGGCGTATTCCAAATTGTATTTGGGCGATGTTGAAGCTGCCGGTTTCCACTTCCATCAATTTTGGGATCAGCTAAAGGCGGATCACTCTGGCAAATGGGTGGAAGATACCGTAGATTATACGCAGAAACTGATGCATGATGCGGAGGTTGATTTGACCCGGATCGGCGGAGTACTGGCCGATCACGTATCGCAGTTGAGGAAGGTATTGGATATTGGAGAGGAGGATTAAATCGGTGGGCAGACTGTCTCATAAGCTCGTTCTGGGAAATGTATATGCGATTCCGATTGACAATGGATATGGCTTCCTCCAATATGTGGGAATAGGGAAAAGCGACATTGAAGTTGCCCGGGTGTTGGCGCCGCTTGCCATCGAACTGGACGAATTTACGCCGCAGATGTGTTTGCAGAAAGAAAGGTATTACATAAGAATGCTTGTGCGAGCAGCGGAGAAACGCGGCTTGCTGTAATTTATCGGGAATTTCCCATTGCCGCCCGATGCTGTATTGCCAACGCAATACCGTTCTTTGGAGTATGTGCCGCACCGAAACGTACGGGATTGGTATTTGGTGGATGTGGAGACGTGGAGACGCGCTTTGGTTTGCAATCCCGATGCTGAATTTTTCAAATTGTCATGCGCTGGCATTTGGAATGTTGCTCTGTTAAGAGAGAGACTGGAACAAAATTGGAGTTTGGAGGAATGGAAATAGGTGACATCGATGCGAAAATGGGACAACCTGAAATATGGGGATAAAATCTCCATCAAGAGATTGGTGAATGAGTACAGGCTGTTTTCCCAGGATGTCAGTCCCTATACGAGCTGTAAAGTCAGAGTATGGTATGATGGTGAGGACGGAATGTATTATGCATATGGTAATATATTTTTACATGATGCCGTAGATGCTTATGATAATATCTGCGGCATCGGAAAAGATGAAAATGCCGCATTGGAGGATTATTTGTTTAATTTCTTGAATCTGGTGGCTGCACACGAAGGAAAACTGGGGAGAAAATTGGGGGATGACGATTACGGTTATTGCGATCCCCACGAGTTTTAAGAGATACAATCTGTGAGGAGAAAATGGCGGAATATTTTGAAATCACACTTTTTACCCGGCACAAGTCCGCGGACAATCACCGACAATTCCGCAATCTGCTGACGGAGTACGGGCTGGCGCTGGGGGAAAATCAGATAGACCGATGCCCGATCGAACTGCTGAACTGCCGAAGTGTATGGGTGGAGGTGTTTGAGGAAACCGATTATGATCAATACAGGTTTTCCTTTTCCGATCTGCATTTTACCGAGGAGCACTTTCATGAAACTTTGGCCATGATCCTGCGTTTTGTTGATGTGTGTTTTTGTCGCATAGACGATATCGGTTTTGCCACGGGAATCTATGAGTTGACGTATTTTCTGACGGAGAAGATAAATTCCATTGGCGATTTTGATGTCGATGTGCTACGGCAGTTTCCCCTCGTGTTTTGGAAAGGAGAAAATGTGTATGCGCTTCCCGAGCCGATATGCTACAAAACCATATCCTATGCGGTCAACTCGAGGAAGGGAACGCAGGATATTTTCTCCGATTTTTAGGGAAGGCAGGGGATAGCGCTTTTCGCCCGATAATATCGGTACCAATATACGGGAGGTTATGATGACGGAATCTGAATTTGATACAACATTTGGAGCGGTCTGGGCATCCAAAATCATTCGCTACCGTTTGAATATGCTGAAAAAAGAAATCAGTTTTGTACTGGAGACCAACGATGACGAGGTGATACAGACGCACCATTTGGTCTTGAAGGATGTGTCTATGTTCTATTTTATCGGCGAACCGCGGGAGTATGATGAAGACGCTTGGCTTGAATTTACCGAAATCAATATTTTGTGTGCCAATGACATCGAAAAGGCAAGAGAGAAGTATTCATTTGTTCCGTGCGCCAATCTCGAAATCGGACTGTGGGACAGCTTTTTGCTGGTCAACGCCAAAACCATTGTTCTTGACGGGACACAGTCTCAACTATAAGCCAATCAGACGTAAGCTCCTCTTGCGCAACACAAACAAAAATCCCGTGAAAACTGACGTTTTCACGGGATTGATGGCGCGCCACGCAGGATTCGAACCTGCGACCTACCGGTTCGTAGGTATCGAGACAGGCGCAAAACGGGTCATTCTCTGCACAAACCTATTAAATGTGCCTAAAAAACTTGTCGAATTTTAGTGCATATTGCTTTGTAATATCATCCATTATAATTGCCTGAAAATAAAGCAATGTTAGCACGATGTTAGCAAATGTTAGCAAGACGAAAAATCGAGTCTTTCCTTGTTAGCAAGCCATTTCTATATGTAAATTGGAGGAAATGATGCAATACCAACTGAAATTACAACAGCTCGTGACGTATTCACGATGTCGCATATATCGGAATTTTATCCGAACCCTTGCTGAAGATACGAACATCAGATTGAATGGTGATTCGTATCTTTTTTATTTTATGCTGCTTTGTTCCCTCGCAAACTTCCGTACATCCTATATGCAGGTGGACGGAATCTCGTATACAATTGCTCCTGGAGAATGGATGATAGCGAGCCGAGATATGATGAAGCTGTTCCGAAAAAAAACTATGAAATCCACTGTTGAGATTTTTGACCGATTATCTGACAAAAATCTCATTTCCTATATTATATCACATAAGGGACACTACATCAAGTTCTCCATCAACAACTGGTCAAAATTCAATACCGTAGTCGAAGCCAACGCCCCATGTACAAAGGACGATGGCTTTTTCTTTTTCCCTTACCGCTTAGTATCCGAATTCATCGGCAGCGGCAAATGTTCTGAGATGGATATTATCCTGGATCTATGGCTGAACACGATCTATAACGATTCCTGTATTCCCGGATCCGACGTGGGACCGGTTGTTTATATTCGCAACGGATCACGTTCTCCCCTGATCGGGTATGATGAGCTGGGCAAGCGATGGGGGATATCTAAATCCACTGCTGGCAGAATCATGCGAAAACTGGAGGAATCCGGTTACATCAAGATGGTTGCCTTTCAGGGCAAGTATGGCACAGCCATTTATCTGTGCAATTATTTATCCACTATGTTCCAAATTTCTGATATAAAAATTGATAAGGAGGAAGTTGCAATGGCGCTGAATATCAGAGTCAATATCCCAGAGGAGGAAGAAATCATGGAAGAAACTGAGGTTATGGACGCAGAAAAAGCAATGGCTCTTGCGTGCCAAAACGGTGAAAATGAGGTGTCTGAGGCACAAATCTGCGTGTCAAATCACTTCTGCTGCGTGCCAAAATCGCATCTCGTGCATCTTGTTCGAAAGGCGGCAAAAGCCTTGTATCTACAAGGAATCGCGTGCGGGACGTGCGCACACGCGCGATATTATTTATCTCCCTTATCACAAGACTGCAAGAGTAAGACTGTAAATGCAGAATTGCTTATCCGATGCACGGAGAGCGAAAATTATTACAGGTTCGCCTTTACAGCCATTCCCGAAGATGACAACGAAGAAAGAGAGGTGGTCTGATTATGCCGCGGAAAATGATTAAGCAGGACGAGCGTTATCACGATACCCTGCTGCTTCTCAAGAAGTACCGTGATGTGGTCTGGAGTCTTTCTGTGTCTGTTGAACACGCCAAGAGTGATTTTCGTGAATGCTTTGGCGAAAACATCGACGAGTTCTTGGAATCTGTTTATGTTGCAGGCGCAGATCTCAGTGGAACCGACATTGAGGAACGAGCAAAATGTATCGAACGAAGCAACAAAATGCTGCAGCTTGTAGATTCGGCTGTTGCAACGATGAGAAAAAAACATAAGCATGGCGAACTGTACTACCAGATTCTCTATTACAACTATCTTTGCGAGCATGAATACCGTTCCTTGGATGAGGTTGTTGAGGCTTTAAGCGAAGCAGGAATTACTATGGGCAGAAGAACAATGACAGATCACAGGGCAAATGCAGTCAGTCTCTTGAGCACATATTTATGGGGTTACACAGCTAAAGACACCCAGGATATTCTTGCAAAATTCATAAAAGAATGAGCTGAGGCATGAAAATTTGAAAAGTAGCCCGAAAGTGGCCCGAAAGTAGCCCGGAAATTGCCTTGACAGTAGCCCAAGTGCATGTTATAATATATATGCTTATAACTGTATCTTGTACATAGACACCGCCATTACCACAATATGGCGGTGTTTTTGTCTTCTTGTGCAGTCTAAGTCGGAGAGAGGCAATGCATTGCCATATAGGAGGCTAACTATGAGCAAAATCAAAAACAAATCACTTACCATCCCTACACAATCGCATAGAAGCAGCCATAAGGTACTTTGCGCAGTCCTTATGGCTGTTCT
>JAFTUB010000188.1 GCA_017466495.1 Clostridia bacterium | reverse complement strand
GGTCGGTGGTATCCTTGGGGATGGGCGGCAGCACATGAACGCCGATGTTCATCTTGATCCGCTCGGTGCCGTTGTAGTCCTCTCCGCTCTCCAGGGCCTCAAGGATGGCGGTGAGCTCATCCCCCAGGAACATGGAGACGATGGCAGGAGGCGCCTCATGGGCCCCCAGACGGTGGTCATTGCCGGCGGTGGCAACCGAGATGCGAAGCAGATCCTGATGCTCATCCACCGCCTTCATC
Organism: Clostridia bacterium; assembly: GCA_017466495.1. Classification (GTDB taxonomy): domain Bacteria; phylum Bacillota; class Clostridia; order Oscillospirales; family CAG-272; genus SIG693. Next base: position 6,733 of record JAFTUB010000188.1, on the reverse strand, counting down.
ACGGCGCAGAGGAAGAGCAGGAACTGAGCGTTTTCATAGGGGGTCTTACCGGGGGCAAGCAGATTGACCCCGGTATCGGTAGACAGGGACCAGTTGTTGTGCTTGCCCGATCCGTTGACCCCGGCGAAGGGCTTTTCGTGGAGCAGGCAGACCAGGGTGTGCCGCAGGGCCACGTTCTTCATGACCTCCATGGTCAGCTGGTTCTGGTCCACGGCCAGGTTTGCGGTGGTGAAGATGGGGGCCATCTCATGCTGTGCGGGTGCGGCCTCGTTGTGCTTGGTTTTGGAGAGAATGCCCAGCTTCCACAGCTCCTCATCCAGCTCCTTCATGAAGGCCGCGATGCGGGGCTTGATGGCACCGAAATAATGGTCGTCCATCTCCTGTCCCTTGGGAGGGCGAGCACCAAAAAGGGTGCGGCCGCAGAAGATCAGATCCCGGCGGGCCTCATAGAGTGCCTTATCCACTAAGAAATATTCCTGCTCGGGGCCCACGGTGGTGACCACGCGGCGGACACCGGTGTTGCCGAAGAGATTCAGCACGCGCATTGCCTGCTCACCCACCGCTTCGATGGAGCGAAGCAGGGGAGTCTTCTTATCCAGCACTTCGCCGCCGTAAGCGCAGAATACACAGGGGATGCACAGGCTTCCGTCCTTGATGAAGGCATAGGAAGTGGGGTCCCAGGCGGTATAGCCCCGAGCCTCGAAGGTGGAACGCAGGCCACCGGAGGGGAAGGAAGATGCGTCGGGTTCGCCCTTGATGAGCTCCTTGCCCGAGAACTCCATGATGACCCGTCCATCCGAGGTGGGAGAGATGAAGCTGTCATGCTTCTCGGCGGTGATCCCCGTCATAGGCTGGAACCAATGGGTGTAGTGGGTTGCCCCCTTCTCCAGTGCCCAATCCTTCATGGCGGCGGCTACACTGTTGGCCACCGCAGGATCGAGCTCTTTCCCTGCTTCAATGGTTTTGTGCAGGGATTTATAAATGTCCTTGGGCAGGCGCTCACGCATGATCTCATCGTTGAACACCAAACTGCCGAAAATTTCGGGAACCCTCTTTGCCATAGATACAACCTTTCCGCGCGGCAGACCGCGCCATGCAAAATGCGCAAAAGCAGCTTCCCCGCAGGCAGAAGACGCTTCCTCCGCACACAGGGCGATTAGATTATTATATCACATTTGCCGGCATTTTGCAAGAGGGAACGCGCGGTTTTTATTCCGCCCCCGGATCTGTCCCCTTCTCTTCCCCGGCGATGACGGGCGCCTCCCCGCCGCCCAGCGCCGCCGCGATCAGCCGCGCCACATCCACAGCACCCTCACCGAAGATGTAGGCAATGGCCGCCGTCACGGCGCACTTCAGCGCCGATACAATCTCCGGGGTCAGCTCCTCACCGAAGCAGGCGGCCACCAGCGCCGCCGCGCCTGCCAGAATCGCCGACCACAGCTTGCGGGAACAAAGCTTTTCTCTGATCTTTTCCATCCTTTTCTCCTCCTCAATAATCTCTCTTCAAATTCGATTTTGCGCCCGACATCAAGGTCGGCCGCAAATTGATGCCGTACTTGTTCACGTTCTCCACCGCAGACTTGGTACAGTAAGCAATCACCGTGCCGAGAATGGTGGTGATGGCCGTCTGGGACAGGCTCTCGGCGATCTCGTACCGCCCGAGGAACGCCAGCCCGTAGGAGCACCACACCCACGCAACGGCGTTGATCAGCAAAATCAGCACCATCACCTTTGTGAAGCTGTCAATTTTCGGTTTCCCCGCCATCACACACCGCCCCCTGTGATCGCCCGGTACAGGAACACCACAGCCATCTCACGGGTGCAGGGCTCACGCAGGCGAAGGTTCCCGGCTTCATCCCCGTACAGGATGCCGTTCCGCTTCGCCCATTCCACCGCCTCCCGTGCCCACTCGGCAGGCTCATTGTCCTGCCGAACGTCCGGGATTTTGGCCGCCGGCACCTCCACATCCCCGATTCGGTTGGGAATGCCAAGATAGGCTGCAGGGTCAAGCACTACGTTTGTACCGCTCCGCACCTCAAAGTGCAGATGATCCCCGGTGCTGTACCCGGTGGAGCCCATAATGCCGAGGATATCCCCGGCGCTCACCCGCCGGCCCGCGGTGACTCTGCGCTCGGCCATGTGGCAGTAGTAGATGTAGTTTCCGTCATCCCCCAGCACGCAGACATAATTGCCCCATTGCCAGGTGGCGTTGGCTTTGTCGGTCACCATCTGCGACACCGCCACCACGCCGTCGGTGACAGCGCGGATGGTGTAATCTTCGCCTACAATGTCCAGGCCGCCGTGTCGCTTCCGCTGGCCGCTGATGGGATCAGTGCGCATTCCGTAGGCCGACGTGATCTGCATCTCTCCGTCAAAGGGTAGTCTTGCCATCCTCACTCCTCCTTTGTCTTTTTCCAGTCCTCCAGATGGATGATCCGACGCTCGTGATCGTCGATCTCCTCCCCGTGCTTGTCCACTCTCCGCTTCAGCTCCCCGTGCACCGCGTCGCTGTTCCTGCGGAACTCATTCAGCGTGGTCTCCAGCTTGGTCATAGCCGCCGTGTTCTTGGAGATCACCGTACAGAAGGTGATCAGAAAACCCGCCAGCGAGATCAAACCCGCCACAATTTCCCAGGTCATTGCTCTTCTCCCCTCCTTCTATGTGTTGATTTTATAAACGCCCAGCGGTGCGGGGACATCGCGGACAAAATCCATGCCGTTGAGCACAATGCAGTCATCGTACACATCCACCAAAATGCCGAATCCCTCCGCCGGGTCCTTCTGCATCTCGTTGTTTTCGTCAATGTAGGAAGCCCAGCCCAGGGACGGAACGTGAACGGACGGGAATCCGTTCCGGTCGGTGTAATTGCAGGTCTTGTCATACGCCTGCATGGACGGCATGAAATGTGCGTGTCCGTGAAACAGCACCGCCCGCCCGTGATCCTTCAAGGCATTCACGATAACGTTGTGCACATACGGCGCAGGCTCAATGGGCGTCGGATGCACCCCCAGCGGATTGCCGCTGTCATCGGTCAAATACGGATGGATAAACACAAAGCACCGCTTGTCCGGGTTTGCGTTCAGCTGATTCTGCAGCCATTCCAGCTCCGGGATGGGAAGCGTGCTGCCGTCCACATACAGGACACTGCTTTTCGGCTGACCAAAGAAGATGAACACATCCCCGCCATGCTCCACCGTGAAGCGGATACCCCGCCCCGTGTAGGTGATCAGCTCGTCCTCGTATTCGGTGATATGCGCATTGTAGCTGTCATGGTTTCCGCACGCCCCATACACCGGGATGTTCGGATGCAGATTGCAGATGCGCTGATACTCGGCGAATTCCGCAGGGTTGTATGTCCCCTTGGGATTTTCAAAGCCGATGTTGGTCATATCCCCGCAGTTGGCGATCAGCACCGCTCCCTGCTCCTCAAACCAGCCAAAGGCATGGTCGAGCCGCGCCGATACCACATCCCCGCCCGGATTGTTCGGGCAAACGTGGGTGTCCGAAACAAGCCCGAAGGAATACCGCTTGGTTTCGGTTGGCTGTCCCAATCTCCCCAGCGGCACGGAACATACCCGCTTGCCGTCCCGATATACGCCAATGCGCTTTGCTCCCTTCGGCGCGGTATTTTGCGGAATCAAATGTGGATACTTGTATGCCATCAAATCACCGCCTTACGATGCGGGGGTGTAGGTCAGCGTTGCTTGGGCGTGCATGACGGTATCCCAATCTGCATAACCGCAGTTATCGCGCACTTCGCCATTCGCCCAATGTCCGCTAAATCGGATTTTTGCAACATCATTCGATGTAACAGTTACTGTGACATCCGTGTTTTTGCCATTGTTACGAACAAGAGTGAAATAGCCGCTTCCTATAGTGTCATTCGTATAACCGCCGACAAGTTTACTTCCATCCGCTTTCCATGCGTAATACATAATCGTACCCGTTTCGGAAGAAGTCGCATATACCCACTTTGCATCTGTCAAATGAATGGTGCAAGGTTTGGGGATGTTGGTCAAGTCAATATATTCTGTTGCACAATAGCCAGCCAAATCTCTGTCTGTACCGTCACTACCGATTCGCTTACCGTCCGTAAGAACGATATTGGTGGTCACAGGCTCTGCCGCCTTGACTTCCTCTGCCACAGCAGTAATGACAATATCCCCCGTCACACCGGCAATGCTGATATTGCCGCCGCTCACCGATACGGGAGAGCCACCCATGGTCACCGTGACAGATTTCAGCGCATAGCCATCCTTGGCAGTAACGGTTGCCGCATAGCTGCCGCCCTCAACAACGCTCTTCGCGCTGTTGCTGCTTACGCAGTTGGTCAAATTGTTTGTGACGGAGTAGTAGACATTGGTATCAAGAACAAGGTCACCAATCTCCACCACACTTCCGTTTTCCATCTCATACTTGACCGAATACATTCCGTCTGCGAGATTCCCCTGTACGATGATATTGTTGTCCTCGTCAACATACCCGAAGATGGGATTTCCTCCGAGGTTCTCAATCACCGCCGCCACGATCTCCGCCTTGTCTGCTTCGGTCAGCGTGTAGGGGTCTCCCTTCGGTCCTTGGGGACCCGTTTCGCCTTGCGGCCCCTGCGCACCGGTGTCGCCCTTCTCGCCCCGGGGGCCCTGCGGCCCCGGCTCGCCGTCTGCGCCGTCAAACAGCCCCGTGGTCTTTGCCTCTTCCAGGGCCAGATTGACTGCCTCCTGCAGCTCGCTTTGCGACAATGCGCCCACTTCCTCCGCCGTATAGCCTGGCTTGTTCGGTTCCTTGGCCCATGCGGGCACAGTGGGGTCAGTCTCGGCGAATCCACCGCCGCTGCCTGCGGGCGCATCCACAGGCATGACGACACCATCCTCGCCGACACCCAGCACCTTTCCCGCGTTGGCCGCCCCCTGGTTGGCATCAAGCTTGGAACCAATTGACTCCAACAGCTGCGTATATACATCCTGGGGCGGGTCCTTCGGTGTCTCCCCCCGCACATAGCAGGAGGGCGCGATGGGCACGGCGGCACAGCCTGTGGTCAGCCGCTTTCCTCTTTCGTCCACGCCGACCAGACCCACACGGAGATAAACCGTTCCACCCCCATCCGGGGCGGTGAGCAGGCTGGGCGGGAAGTCGCAGGCCATGCTCGCATCCAGAGGAATTGTCACGGGAGAAAAATGTCTCCCCTTCCGCTGGAATACCGCCAGCAGGGAAAGCCCCGCCCATGAAGCATCCACCGAAAAATGTGCCGTCAGATACTGCTGTGTGTCCCCGCGGGGAGCGGGATCTGCCACCGAAAATGCGATCTCCTGGCCGGTTACGGCAAAGTCAATTCTGCGTTTATCCATGGAGGCACCCCTCCGTTCCCGCTCTCACGGGCATATTGTTGATTTGTTTCATCATCATCTCTCCTTTTTGCAAGTTCGGCCGCCGCCCCGACAGCCCGGCCGTTGTGATCCATCCCCCGCCCCCGGGTTTCCCCGGGCCTGCACAGCGCGTGATCCCCGATCACGGGTCTATCATAACACAGGTAAAAATGTCTGTCAATATACTTGACATTTCGGAGAGAGCCTTCGCAATTACACAAAAAAAGGGGGCGCAATGCCCCCAAAAGCAAAAGCACCGCGCAGTCTGCGCGGTGCTTCTCGCTTATTCATTTTCCTCAGTTTCTTTTCCGGCGGGCGTTTCCCGTTTCCCGGCCCGGCGGCGGACGCACTCGGTAAGCAGATACTCGATCTGCCCGTTCACCGAGCGAAATTCGTCTTCCGCCCAGGCGGCCAGAGCCGCATAAAGCTCGGGGGAAAGCCGCAGGGGGATCTGTTTCTTCTCTGCCATCATGCCCCGCGGAACTTCACCGCAGTACCGTAAGCAATCACCTCAGCGGCACCCTGCATCACGGCTGAGCCGGCATAGCGCACACACACGACAGCATCTGCGCCCAGCGCTTCTGCCTCCTCGCACATCCGCTTGGTGGCCAGGGCACGGGCATCGTTCATCATCTCGGTATAGGATTTCAGCTCCCCGCCCACCAGTGTCTTGAAGCTCTGGGCAATATCGCTGCCCAGATGCTTGCTTTGAATGGTGCTTCCCTTCACCATTCCCAGCATTTCCAATTCTTTTCCGGCAATATATTCCGTCGTCACCATCAACATTTCGTTTTCCTCCTTCTCAGTATTGATCCAAGTCGTCCGTTTCCCCCGATTGAAGCTCACAGATGCGCTGGATCAGCACATACAGCACCATCCCGCAAATTGCCAGCGGACCGATTCCCAGCAACAGCTTAACCCACCATATCAATCGGGGCAGGAAAAGCAGCAGCACCGTGAAACCGACATAATACAGGATCAGACATATGCCTACCACGATGGGCGCGGCATAATTTCGTTTTTTCATCTCAGCAAATCAATACAAACTGCCCGAGTTGACCACGGGCTGTGCGTCCCGATTACCGCAGAGGACCACCAGCAGATTGGACACCATGGCGGCCTTGCGCTCGCTGTCCAGCTCCACGGTGCCGCCCTTCTCCAGCCGCTCCAGGGCCATTTCCACCATGCCCACCGCGCCGTCCACGATCATCTTGCGGGCGTCGATGATGGCCGATGCCTGCTGACGCTGCAGCATAACCGCCGCGATCTCGGGGGCGTAGGCAAGATTGGTGATCCGTGACTCCACGATCTCAATGCACGCATCATCCACACGATTTTGAATCTCGTCCCGGATACGGGCGGCCACCAGT
>JAFTUB010000187.1 GCA_017466495.1 Clostridia bacterium | reverse complement strand
TCTGCGGAAGGAGAAAGATTCATGGTACCAACCAAAACAAAAAAAAGGTTTGACTACAAGTGGGTGATCGTGGCCATGTGCTTTTTAATGGTGATGATCTCCCTCGGCTTTGGCAGCTCAACAAAATCCCTTTTCCCCGATGAGATCGCCGAGGCACTGGGGGTTGAGCGCAGTCTTGTTTCCATCGGAGAGAGCTGCCGCTTTATCGCCACGGCGGTGATCAATGTGTTTTTCAGCGTGCTGGTGGTGAAGTTCGGGCCGAAGAAGCTGATCTTTGCGGGCTATCTCTCGCTGATCGCGGCGACTTTTCTTTACTCCATTGCCGATAACCTGATTCTGATTTATCTTGCGGGTACGCTGCTGGGTGTGGGCTTTTCCTGGACCACAACCACCATGGTGGGATATGTGGTGGGAATTTGGTGCTCGGAAAACAAGGGGACCATCATGGGCCTCATCCTTGCCTCCAACGGCCTGGGCGGCGCAATCGCCATTCGTTTGGTGGGCGCGCTCATTGACCCCAACGTAACGGGCAGCTACCGCAGTGGCTACCGTCTGATTTCGGCTGTGATGGCGGTGACTCTGGTCATTCTTATGATTTTCTTCCGTAATCGCCCAAAGGAATCGGATAAACCCCTGCCCAAGCCCGGCGGAAAGAAGAAAAAGCGTGGCCGCGACTGGGTGGGCATTCCCTTCTCCGAAGCGGTGAAGAAGTTCTACTTCTGGGGTGCACTGATCTGTATCTTTTGTACCGGTCTCATTCTGCAGGGCTCCCACGGCATTGCTGCTATGCATTTCAAGGATGTGGGCATCGACTACGGAGCAGTAAAGTCTCTGCTTTCCTTTGGTTCGCTGATCCTTGCCGGCTCTAAGTTTCTGACCGGTGTGATCTATGACCGCTTCGGTCTGCGGGTAGCGGCTTCCTCCTGTACGATTTTGGCGATTATTGCTACCTTCCTTTTGGTGATTATCCGCGGTAATGATGCCGGGGTCTTGCTGGCGTCGATTTACGTGGTGTGCGGTCAATGTTCGCTGCCGCTGGAGACCATTATGCTTCCCATCTATGCTGCCGATCTCTTCGGTGAGCAGTCCTTTGCCAAGGTAATGGGACTTTTCGTTTCGGTGAATACGGCAGGCTATGCCGTGGGCGCACCACTGATGAACCTTTGCTACGATATTTCCGGCAGCTATGTTCCCGCGCTGATCGCGGTGGGGACAGTAATGAGTGTTGTTTTTGTGCTGCTGCAGATCGTGATCACGCAGGCACATCGGGAGCAGAAGCGGGTGGAGAGCGAAGCTTCAGCTACATAACGGCATTCCGATGACACACCTCCTGCCGTTTGCGCGGGGAGAGGAGTACGCATGAAGGCTAAGTTTTGTGTGGGCTGCTGCAAAAAAATCATTACGCCGCCCCTGGGGACGCCGCTGTACGGCTATCCTGATTATGAAAATCGCAAGGCGGAATCGGTGCACGACGATCTTTACGCCAATGCGGCGGTGTTCGGTGCAGAGGTGCCCGAGGCGGTTTTGGTCAGCCTGGACCTGTGTACCATGCAGGCCGCCTTGGCAGACCGTATCCGTGCCGCCGTGGGAGAGAAGGCGGGGATTCCGGCGGAGCAGGTGATCATCTGCCTGATCCATACGCATTCCGGCCCCTGTACCGCCGTCTCCGGGATCTGCGACCCGGCAACCGATCCATACATCAACGAAACGCTTATCCCTGCTATCCTGAAGGCTGTGGGTGAAGCGGCGGCGGATATGCACCCCGCAAAGCTTGGGATCGGTACGACCCAAAGCCTGGTGGGGATCAACCGCAGACAGATTCTCGCTGATGGAAGAACAGTGCTGGGACAGAACCCCTACGGCTGCTTTGATCCCGAAATGACGGTGCTGGCTTTTGTGGGAGAGGATGACAAGCCTCTTTTGAACATCATCCACTATGGCGCTCACGCCACTGCCTCGGGAAAGGTTCCCGCCATTACCCGGGATTGGCCGGGCTATATGGTGGATCGCATGGAGGCGCTGACCGGTGCCATGAGCTTCTTTATCAACGGCGCAGAGGGGGACGTTGGTCCCAGACTGTCCAGCGGACGGACAACCGGCGATCTGACCCATGCGGCCGAAATTGGTGGAGTGGCGGCCGTGGATGCCATGCGGGCATACCGGGCTATCCGGGGCTATCGAGCGGTGCATTTCCGAACGGTGACGGGGCAAGTGACCCTTCCGTATCGCCCCTTCCCGCGTCGGGAAGAAATTACCGCAGAGATGGCGGAGATGGAAAGCAAATCCATGGCCGGCTTGGATCTGCGGAAATACCAGGTGCTGAAGCAGCGGCTGGCGGTGCTGGATTCCGAGGGGGAGATCCCCGAATCCCGGACGTTTGGGCAGGTACTGTTCGCCTTCAACGAGGCGGTTCTGGTGCCGTTTCCCTTCGAGATGTTCTCGGAGATCACCGTGCGCCTGCGGCAGTACAGCCCCTTCGGTCACACCCTCGGCCTGTCCAATGCCAACGGAACGCTTGCTTATCTTCCTTCCAAGGAACAGATCCCCCGAGGGGGCTATGAGGTGAGAAAATTCACCGAAAACCACATTTTCTCCATGGCGGAGAACACCGACGATGTAATCATTGGGGAAAACCTGAGACTCATTGGGGCGCTGTACGCAAAAGAATCTTAACCCTATTTCGCTTGGATGATCCAACTTGAAAGAAATAAAATGCGTGAGGTGTATGATGCGTTATTCTGTTGATCAGGCATATCTTTATGAAAGCTTTCGCCGCATTGTGTCGGTCCCCAGTCCTGTGGGCTATTCCCGAGAGCTCAATCCTGTGCTGGCCGAGATGGCGGCTGAGCTGGGACATGCGGTGACTTACGATAACAAATCCACGGCGTACATCACCATCGATGGCGAGGATAACAGCAAAACGGTGCTCATCGGTGCCCATGCCGACACCATCGGTCTGATGGTGCGCTGTATTGAGGCCAACGGGATGCTCAAGATCAGACGGTTGGGCGGTGTCAGCTTCACCAGCATGGAAGGCGAGACGGTGACGGTGCACACCCGTGACGGCAGAGCATACACGGGCCTGGTGATCTGTCGGGCGCACTCCGTCCATGTCTTTGAGGAGGCACGCACCCTGGAGCGCGATGAAGAATCCATTCGCATTCTGTTGGATGAGGATGTGCATTGTGCCGAAGATGTTCGTGCCCTGGGCATTCGCAACGGCGACGTGATTTCCGTTGATCCCCGGTGTCAGATTACCGAAAAGGGTTATGTCAAGTCTCGGTTTATCGATGACAAGGGCGCCATTGCCTGCTGCTATACCGCGCTGAAATATCTGGCTGAGCAGGGCCTCCGTCCCAAGCACAGAACTGTTTTTGCTTTCCCCTACTGTGAGGAGGTTGGCTTGGGCGGCGCTTATGTGCCCGAAGGGGTGTCCGAGTATATCGCGGTGGACATCGGTCTGATCGGCCCGGAGTTGGAGGGAAATGAACGGTCGGTGAGTATTTGCGCAAGAGATGCGAGCATTCCCTATGACTATGACCTGATCACCCGGCTGATCAACTGTGCTGAGCGGGCAGAGTGCAGCTATGCGGTGGATCTTTACTATCGCTACGGCAGTGATGCCGGTGCAGCGGTGCGGGGCGGCAACAATCTGCGTCACGCGATCTTCGGCATGGCGGTATACTGCAGCCATGGCATGGAGCGTACCCACATTGACGGCCTGGTGAATACCACGGGCCTTCTGCTGGCCTATCTGCTGGAGGCGTAAAAAGAAAAAGCGGTGCCGCGCTGATGCGCGGAACCGCTTTTCTTTAAGGAGTCAGTTCTTGGAGACAGAATTCCGCTGTGTCCCCGCACAGGCAAAGGGCATATCCTTCATCAAAGGGAATGTGCACCATGGCACGGGCCGGAGGCGGAGGGGAAAATTCCCTGCGGGAGATCACCGAAACCCGGGAGAATCCGGCGGCAACCCCCTGCCCGGTGAGCTTGACATAGCTTTCCTTCGCTGTCCACAGGGCGAAAAATTTGTCGGGATGCGCATCAAGGTAGGCAATCTCGTCGGGATGGAAGAAACGGTGGGCGATGCCGTCTGCCCGGAGGGGCTTGATCTGCTGCAGGTCGATGCCCACAGGCGCGGCAGAAAAGGCGCAGATCCAGATTCCACCGCTGTGGCTGATGGAAAAGAGCAGATCGGGCGCGTGGAGGAAGAAAGGCTTTCCTCCTTCGGTGCACTCAAGGGTGAGGTCGGGCAGGGAACGGCCAATCCCGGTGCAGTATGCTGTCGCAGCTTTCTGCAGAAGCCGATGGGACTCACCAGCCGTTTTCTCGGAAAAATCGCGGCAGACGTACAGATGAATCGCCGGCATCGTATCCCTCCTTCCTTGCTTTTCTTCAGTATAGCACAGATCCGCCGTTCCCGCAAGAGAAAAAATGCGGAAAATTTCACTTTCCCCCTTGTCAGACGGGAGCGTTTGTGCTATACTATAAAAAACTACACAGAGTAGGCGAATGCGCGTTTAGTGCCGAGCGGACGGGGAGTTGCCGCACGGACGAAGATAGGACCGCCAAACGGTCCCGCGGTGCATTCCCCGCATCCCGCTGTATCATAACGGAGCCATCCTCCCGAATGCTGCACAGGATACCTGTCTGAATTTTGGGAGGTATTTTGATGAAGAAAAACACACGCGATCTGACCCTGTTCCGCACGCCCCTGACGCCATCTTACTGGCGTCTTGCCCTTGGCGAGTGCCGCTCGCTGAAAATGATCACTCTGACGGCCATTCTGGTGGCCATCTGCGGGATATTGGACATTTTCTTTATCCCCATCGTCAATGCCAATGTGCTGCAGATCAAGTTTTCCTTCTTTGCCGTTGCCCTGTGTGCTATGGTGTGCGGGCCTGTGCTGGCCATTCCCGCAGGCTTTCTGATTGATACCATCGGCTTTCTGTTGGGGGGCAACCTGGCAGGAGGCTACTTCTTCGGGTATGCCATTTCCTCCATCTGCTCCTGTGTGATCTTTGCCCTCTTCTTCTATCGGGCGAAGCGGATCACCGTTTTGCGGACGGCGCTGGCCAAACTGGCGGTGAGCACGGCGGTCAATGTTTTCCTGGGCTCAGTGTGGCGGCAGATCATGGTGGGAAAGGGGTATTGGTACTACGTCGGTCTTGCCGCAGTCAAAAATGCCGCCCTGCTTCCCCTTGAGGTGGCGGTGCTGATCATTTTCCTCGGCCGGATGATGCCCCTGCTCAAGCGGGCGAAGATCATCTCCCCCGAGGCGGAATTTTCCATGACCCGGCGGGACATTGTCACCACCGTGATCATCGGTGTGGTGGGCATTGTCGCTCTGGCTGCCTATGTGGTGTGGAAACTGCAGAAATGATCGAACCGGTTTGCCGATTTGTCACAGAGAAGACAGCAAAAACCGTTTTTGAAGATACAAAGCGTAAAAGGGGATTGCGTGAATCGGCGCAATGCCCTTTTTTCGTCTGTCATGATATCCCTTCCCCGGACATACATTGGCAGGGGAGGGATGAGGATGGAGATCAGAATCAATCGGGAGGTGCGCCGGTTTATGGGGGGAGAGGTGATCCTTTACGCCGAAACTGCGGTGCCCGCACTCCCGGAGGAGGGCAGGGGAGCGGTGCGTTTCAACCGCTTCTATCGGCAGGCAGCGGAGGCTTGGTTTACCCGCTGTGAAGGCATGACGGAAGAATTGTCTCCGGGTCGGTATTATGCCTCCCTTTGCTGTGATGCCGAGGGCGGAGAGCGGGAGATCGGCGTAGGGGTGCATTTCCGCCTGTGCTTCCGCGGAAGGCCGCTGGCTGAGGAAATGTGGGAACAGCATTGGAAAATGCCGGGTGGATACCTTCTTCCCCCGAAGCGGCAAAAACCGACAAAATCAAAAAGGCGGCAAGATTTGCCTTGACAATGCCGGCTTTTTGCGCTATAATAATATGTGAATAATTTTCGACCTCAAAAGGATCGGAATAAAACAGGAGGATATTCATGGAACAGGCTAAAATCAAAGCCCTGAAGCAGACCGCCGCGAAGGTTCGTCTCGGTGTGCTTGAGGCGGTTTTCAGCGCCAGCTCCGGTCATCCCGGCGGCTCGCTCTCGATTACCGATATTCTGACCTATCTCTATTTTGAAGAGATGAACATCAACCCCGCAGAGCCCAAGATGGAGGGACGTGACCGTCTCGTTCTGTCCAAGGGGCATACCGCTCCCGCACTTTACTCTGTGCTGGCAAACCGCGGCTACTTCGACGTGGATCTGCTCAAGACCTTCCGTCAGGTAGACAGCATTCTGCAGGGCCATCCCGATATGAAGCACATTCCCGGCGTTGAGATGACCACCGGTTCTCTCGGCCTGGGCATTTCCGCTGCCTGCGGTATGGCACTGGCTGCCAAGATCGACGGCAAGGATTACCGCACCTACGCTATGCTGGGTGACGGCGAGACCCAGGAGGGTCAGGTTTGGGAGGCACTGATGTTCGGTGCGCACTACAAGCTGGACAACCTCTGCATCGTCATCGACTGGAACGGCCTGCAGATTGACGGTGCCATTGTGGATGTAATGAATCCCACTCCCTATGACAAGAAGCTCGAGGCCTTCGGTTGGAACGTAATTTCCATCGACGGTCACGATTTTGAGCAGATCGCCGCTGCGTTTGATGCTGCCAAGGCCTGCAAGGGTAAGCCCACCGCCATCATCGCTACCACCACCAAGGGTAAGGGCGTCTCCTTCATGGAGAACCAGGCTTCCTGGCACGGTACCGCACCCAATGCCGAGCAGTATGCACAGGCTGTTGCCGAGATCAAGGCAGCAGTCGCAGAGTAATCACGAAAGGAAGGTATTTGACAATGGCTGAAAAGATTGCAACCAGAGAGGCCTACGGCAACGCGCTGGCAGAGTTTGGCGAAAAATATCCGAATTTTGTGGTGCTTGATGCTGACCTCGCCGCCGCTACCAAGACCGGCGTTTTCAAGAAAAAGTTCCCCGAGCGTTTCTTCGACTGCGGTATTGCCGAGGGCAATATGATGTCCGTGGCAGCAGGTCTTGCCGCTGCAGGTAAGATCCCCTTCGCTTCCACCTTCGCCATGTTCGCCGCAGGCCGTGCCTTCGAGCAGATCCGTAACTCCATCGGTTACCCTCACCTCAACGTAAAGATCGGCGCTACCCATGCCGGTATTACCGTTGGTGAGGACGGTGCTACCCACCAGTGCAACGAGGACCTGGCTACCATGCGTTCCATCCCCGGCATGACCATCATCAACCCCGCCGATGCCGTTGAGGCTCGCGCTGCGGTTGAGGCTGCCATCAACTATGTCGGCCCTGTTTACCTGCGCTTTGGCCGTCTGGCTATTCCGGTATTCAACGATGCCGCTACCTACAAGTTCGAGTGGGGTAAGGGTGTTCAGCTGGCTGAGGGTAAGGATGTAACCATCATCGCCACCGGCGTTATGGTTGACATGGCTCTCTCCGCTCGTGCAACCCTCGCTGCTGAGGGCATCGATGCCCGTGTGATCAACATTCACACCATCAAGCCCCTTGATCGCGAGATCGTTCTGGCCGCTGCCCGCGACACCGGTGCGCTGGTTGTTGCTGAGGAGCATAACATCATCGGCGGTCTGGGTTCCGCTGTGGCGGAGTGCCTCTGCGAGGCTTGCCCCGTGCCCATGATGCGTGTCGGTGTTGAGGATACCTTCGGCCGTTCCGGCAAGGTTCCCGCACTCCTTGAGTACTACGGCTTGACCCCCGCAAATATTGTGGCAAAGGCTAAGGCTGCCATCGCAATGAAGAAATAATTTTCACTTTTTGGCCGCGGAGGAGTTTTTCTCCGCGGCCTTTTTGGAGGCAATGATGGAGAAAAAAGCGTTTTCATCGGGCCTGCGGGTTGCATCCTACAACATCCGCCACGGCGCCGATGTGCAGATGAATATGCAGGTCCTGGCCGACGATATCACGGGGCTGGGGATTGACATTGTGGGACTGCAGGAGGTGGATATCGGTGCCGCCCGGTCAGGTGGTATCGACACCATGGCTGAGCTGTCGGCGGCGTCGGGGATGCCTGCTCATGCCTTTGCTCGGGGAATTCCCCTGGGTGAGGGGGAGTACGGCACGGGGATTCTCTCCCGACTGCCCTTTGTCTCTTTTTCGGTAACTCCGCTTTTTTCGGGAACGAAGGAGCAGCGCGCCATCGGCCACGCGGTGATGATGTTGGGAGAGAGGGCGATCCATTTCTTCAACACCCACCTTTCCTTTGAGGAAAAGTCGCTGCGGGATGTGCAGTTTGTGCAGGTGGCAGAGATGCTGCCGAAGGACGAGCCCTGGGTTTTGACCGGGGATTTCAATACCGATGATTTTGCAGAGTTTTCCCCTCTCGGCGCAGCAGTCATGCTGAACCGGGCAGACAATTATCTCCCCTCCTTCCGCGGCAGAAAGGCCATCGACAACATCGTGCTGTCGAAGGGCTGGCGGATTGGTGAATGGGGGATGCTTGAGGTGGGGCATTCGGATCACGAAATGATCTGGTGCGATCTTACCTTGCAGTAAAATAAGTTTGTTTTGATGCCGCGCCGTTTGGCGCGGCATTTTTTGTGGCGCGTCACAGTATTTGTATGCAAAATTTTCATTTTGAACAGGAAAATATCGAAATTGCTTGCAAAATATCCGCGGAAATGATATAATGGACAAAATACAAAAAAGCGAGGCAGCTGCAATGCATTTTTTTCAGCGTGACATAGAAACAATGCCGCGTCGGGAGATCGAGGCGATCCAGCTCGAGCGGCTTCGCCACCTGGTCGATTACGTCGACCGCAATGTGCCGTTCTACCACAAACGCCTGGCCGAGGCCGGGGTGACGGCGGACAAGATTAAGACCCTGTCGGACATTCAGTACATTCCCTATACTACCAAGGCGGATATCCGCGATACCTATCCCTTCGGTCTCTTTGCCGTTGACCGCAAGAAGATCGTGCGTATTCATGCGTCGTCGGGTACCACCGGTAAGCCCACGGTTGTGGGTTATACCAAGCGGGACCTGGAAACCTGGAGCGAGTGCGTTGCTCGTCTGACCATGGCGGCGGGCGCAACCGAGGATGATATCGTTCAGATCTGCTTTGGCTATGGGCTCTTCACCGGTGCGCTGGGTCTGCACTATGGCTTGGAGAAGATCGGTGCCACGGTTGTGCCTTCTTCCTCGGGCAACACCGAGAAGCAGATCATGCTCATGAAGGACTTCGGTACCTCGGCACTGGTTTCGACCCCTTCTTACGCTTACTACATCTCCGAGGTCGCCCGCGACATCGGGATTGATCCCCGTACCCTGAACGTGCGTCTCGGCCTGTTCGGCTCGGAGGGCTGCACGGTTGAGCTGCGGGAGAAGATTGAGCAGGCGTGGAATCTTTTCGCCACCGATAACTACGGCATGAGCGAGCTCATGGGCCCCGGCGTATCGGGTGAGTGCCGCGAGCGCTGCGGTATGCACTTTGCCGAGGATCACTTCCTGCCCGAGATCATTGATCCCGAGTCGGGCGCGGTTCTGCCCAGAGGCGAGCAGGGCGAGCTGGTGGTTACCACCCTCACCAAGGAGGGTATCCCTCTCCTGCGCTACCGCACCAAGGATATTACCCGCATTCATTATGACACCTGTGCCTGCGGCCGCACCCATGCACGTATGGAAAAGCCCACGGGACGGAGCGACGATATGCTCAAGATCAAGGGTGTCAACGTGTTCCCCAGCCAGATCGAGAGTGTGCTGATCGCCATTCCCCAGGTAGGTGCCAACTATCAGATTGTGTTGGGTACCAAGAACTATATGGACACCTTCGAGATCAACATTGAGGTGACCGATGCGGCGCTGCTGGACCACTTCGGCGAGCTGGAGAAGCTGCAGAAGCTGGTGCACCACAAGCTGCAGACGGTGCTGGGACTGGATGCCAAAATCAATCTGGTTCAGCCCCGTTCCCTGGAGCGCTTCCAGGGCAAGGCAAAGCGCGTGATCGATAATCGCGTGCGGTGATGGTTGGGGCGCTGCCACAAACCCCGCAAGGAAAACTTTTTGAAAAAAGTTTTCCTTGACCTTTCCAAAACTTTATACCAACTCTCTTACCTAAGGACGTACGGATGATGAAACAATTGATGTTGGGCAACGAGGCGGTGGCCCGCGGTCTGTGGGAGGCGGGGGTACGTTTGGTATCCAGCTATCCCGGGACGCCGAGCACCGAGATTACTGAGTTTGCCGCAAAGTATGAGAACGATATTTACGCTGAGTGGGCACCCAATGAGAAGGTGGCGCTTGAGGTTGCCCTGGGCGCGGCCATCGGCGGCGGCAGATCCTTCTGTGCCATGAAGCACGTTGGCCTGAATGTGGCCGCTGACCCCCTGTTTGTGTCGGCATATACCGGCATCAACGGCGGTATGCTGATCGGCGTTGCCGATGACCCCGGGATGCACTCTTCCCAGAATGAGCAGGACAGCCGTCACTATGCCATCGCGGCAAAGCTCCCCATGCTGGAGCCCTCCGATTCTGCTGATTGCCTGAATTTCACCAAGGCCGCTTATGCGATTTCCGAGCAGTTTGATACGCCGGTGCTTCTGCGCACCTCCACCCGTGTGGCACACTCCCAGAGTGTGGTGGAGCTGTCGGACAGAGAAGATGTTCCCCTGCGTGACTATGTGAAGGATCCCTCCAAGTATGTCATGATGCCCGCCTATGCCCGCGGCCGTCATGTCACGGTGGAGAAGCGTTTGGCCGCTCTGCGTGAGTTTGCCGAGACCACCGAGCTCAACCGCATCGAGCGGGGTGCCGATAACAAGATCGGTATTATCACCGCCGGTACCTGTTATAACTATGCCCGTGAGTGCTTCGGGGACAGCGTTTCTTATCTGAAGCTTGGCCTGATCAACCCCATGCCCGCCAAGAAGATCCTTGACTTTGCCGCGTCTGTTGAGCGGGTGATCGTCATTGAGGAGCTGGACGAGGTCATCGAGTCCTACTGCCGTGCTCTTGGTATTGCGGTGGACGGGCACAATATTCTCCCTAACATCGGCGAGTATTCCACCGAGCTGCTGGCGGAGAAGCTGCTGGGCAAGCTGCCCGAGTTTGACGTGCTGGAGGATGCCATTCCTCCCCGTCCCCCCGTGCTCTGCCCCGGATGCCCCCAGCGCGGTTTCTTCTATGTGCTTTCCAAGCTGAAGCTGTATGTCAGCGGTGATATCGGCTGCTACACCCTGGGTGCAGGCCAGCCTCTCTGCGCCATGGATACCACCCTTTGCATGGGTGCTTCCATCTCTGCTCTCCATGGTTTCAACAAGGTCCGCGGGGAAGAGAACAAGTCGGTTGCCATTATCGGCGACTCCACCTTCATGCACTCCGGCATGACGGGCCTGGTGGATATCACCTACAACCAGGGCAAGTCCACCGTGATCGTGGTGGACAACTCAATCACCGGTATGACCGGCCATCAGCAGAACCCCTGCACCGGTCTGACCCTGCAGAACAAACCCACCTATGCGGTTTCCATCGAGGCCGTCTGTGCCGCCGCCGGCATTGCCGAGGAGCACATTCGTGTGGTGGATCCCTACAATATGAGCGAGGTGGAGCGCGTGCTCAAGGAAGAGCTGGCGGCTGAGTGCCCCTCGGTGATTATCTGCCGCCGCCCCTGCGCACTGCTCAAGTACGTCAAGGCACAGCCTGCCCTGACGGTCAAGGCAGATAAGTGCCGCAGCTGCCGCGCTTGCATGAAGATCGGATGCCCCTGCATCTCCATGCAGAACGGCAAGGCACATATTGACGGTGCGCTTTGCGTGGGCTGCGGTGTATGCGAACAGCTGTGCAAATTTGATGCCATCGGAGGTGCTGACGCATGAATATTATGATCGTAGGCGTCGGCGGACAGGGCTCGCTCCTGGCCAGCCGCATTCTCGGCCGCGCAGCACTGGATGCCGGCTATGCAGTGAAAGTTTCCGAGGTCCACGGGATGTCCCAGCGCGGCGGTTCTGTGGTAACCTATGTCAAGTACGGCGAGACGGTGGATGCTCCCCTGATCTGCCGGGGTGAGGCGGATGTGATCCTCAGCTTCGAGCAGCTGGAGGCTGCCCGCTGGCTGCCCTATCTGCGCCGCGGCGGTACTGTGGTCACCTCTACCCAGTCCATCAATCCCATGCCCGTGGTTACAGGTGCAGCCGTCTATCCAGATGATCTGGTGAACAAGATCCGCGCCAAGGGCGTGAAGATCGTTGCTGCCGACACCCTGGCGATCGCCCGTGAGGCAGGCAGCGAGAAGGCAGCCAACGTGGCATTGATCGGCCTGGCCGGAGAGGTGCTGGGCTTCTCGGATGAGGCACTCCGTGCCGCTGTTACCGCCTGTGTCCCGCCCAAATTTACCGAAGTCAATCTGCGTGCCTATTCGCTGGGTACTCAGAATCGATAATTTTTCAAACTTACTGGATAAGGAAGTGTTTCAATGCCGAAGTATTTCTCCCCTGAGATCGAGACTGCGCCCCGCAGTGAGATCGAACATCTCCAGTCCTACCGCCTCTCCCGCACGGTTCGCCGCATGTACGACAATGTGCCGACCTACCGCCGCCGCATGGAGGAGGCCGGATTGACCCCCGACGACATTAAGAGCATCAAAGACCTTTCGCGCCTGCCGTTTACCTACAAGCAGGATCTGCGCGACAATTACCCCTACGGTATGTTTGCTGTCCCCCCCGAAGAGCTGACCCGTATTCATGCTTCGTCGGGAACTACGGGAAAGCAGACGGTTGTCGGCTACACCAAGCACGATATCGACATTTGGAGCGAGTGTGTTGCCCGTGCCCTGGTTGCCATTGGGGCTGAGCGCAATGACTTTGTTCATGTCTCCTACGGCTACGGTCTTTTTACCGGCGGACTCGGCCTGCACTACGGCGCGGAGATGATGGGTGCTACGGTCATTCCCGCATCCAGCGGCAATACCGCACGTCAGATTCAGATCTTCCGCGACTTCGGTTCTTCCATCCTCTGCTGCACGCCTTCCTATGCTCTCTATATTGCCGATGTGATGAAGCAGAACGGTGTCGATCCCAAGTCGCTTAACCTCAAGGCCGGCTTCTTCGGCGCCGAGCCCTGGACCGAGCAGATGCGCGCCGAGATCGAGGCTCGCCTGAACATCAAGGCATACGATATCTACGGCCTGTCCGAGATCGCAGGACCGGGTGTCGCCTTTGACTGTGCCTGCCAGAAGGGGATGCACGTCAACGAGGACCACTTTATGATTGAGATCATTGATCCCGAGACCTGCGAAGTGCTCCCCGACGGTGAGCTGGGCGAGGTTGTCTTCACCTGTATCTCCAAGGAGGCGCTGCCCCTCATCCGTTACCGTACCCATGACCTTGCCACCATCACCCACGAGCCCTGCGCCTGCGGCCGTACCTTCGTCCGCATGAGCAAGCCTGCGGGACGGAGCGATGATATGCTGATCATCCGCGGCGTCAATGTCTTCCCCAGCCAGATCGAGAGCGTTCTCCTGTCCGAGGGCAGCGTGGATCCGCACTATAAGATTATCGTTGACCGTATCAACAACCACGACGTGATGGAGATCCAGGTCGAGCTTTCGGGTGAGATGTTCACCGACCAGGTCAAGGGGCTTGAGGAACAGCAGAAGAAGATGCGTGCCCGCATGGAGTCGGTTCTGGGCATTTCTCCCAAGATCACCTTTGTTGAGCCCATGAGCATCGAGCGCAGTGAGGGCAAGGCGCGCCGCGTCGAGGACCGCCGCAAGCTGCATTGATCCCGGGATTTCCCCGAATGTACCAATCCCTCTTGACAGGGAAAACGCAATATGCTATCATGAAATCAGAGGATCCCGGGCGGTGCCCGGCGGTCCCGACAAATTCAGGAGGAACAGTATGACTACGAAACAGATTTCGATTTTCATTGAAAACAGACGCGGTCGTCTGTCTGAAGTCACCGATATCATTGCCCAGAACGGCATCAACATTCGCGCACTTTCCGTGGCGGACACCACCAGCTTTGGTATTCTGCGCCTGATCGTGGACGATCCCGAGCGCCTGGAGGCTATCCTGCGGGAGAGCCGCATTACCGCATCGATTACCTCGGTGCTTTCGGTCTGCATTGCCAATCAGCCCGGCGGGCTGGTGGCCCTTCTCCGCCTGTTGGAGGACATCCAGATCGAGTACATGTATACCTACGTTTCCCAGGAGGGGGACGATGCCTGCATCATCCTCCGGGTTGACCGCAACGAAGAAGCAGTTGAGCGCCTGACCGCCGCCGGCTATCACGGCCCTCACGCATAAACGAAAGGGATGCCTTGCACCTGCAGGGCATCCCTTTGTCATTTTGCTGCACCGTTGTTCAAATGACGCTCAACGCGGGTACGGTTTCTTCTCCTGCGTCAGTCCAAGTAGGTAGTCTACCGAGGTGCCGTACAGCTTTGCCAAGCGGATAAGCACGTCCGAGGGGGTATCGCGGTGTCCGCGCTCGTATCGGCTGTACTGCGCCTGCTGCATGCCCAAATGCGCAGCAACTTGAACCTGTGTCATGTCGTGATCTTCCCGCATATCTCGAATTCGAGGATAGTAGTTGTTCATATTCTCCTCCGGTTTATAACTGTTTGGTATTGACATTGTATTATATATTTGATATAATTAATTGAGAATAATACCATATGGTTATAAATTGATGCAGAAATGAAAACTCGATCACAAAAAACGGATAAATCGGAACAAATTTGCATTTTCTTCGTCTAATATGGTAAAGTCTCGGAACAGAAAAGGAGGATTTTTTCAATGCGTCGATGGATTTCCCTTTGTTTGGTGATGCTTTTGCTGGCCGCCTGCGCGCCGAATGTGCAGACGCCCCCCGCGGATGGGGAAAGCACGCCCCCTGTTACCACCGAACCTGTCACCACTCCGCCGGAAACCGAAACGGCTCCCATGACCACCACCGACTCCCTGACCATTGCCCCTGCCACCACCGCCGTTCCCGAGACCACCGCACCCATCAACTGGGACAAAACGCTGGAGAAATTCTTCGCGGAACAGTTTGAGGAGGACCGTGCAGAACCCAAAGCGGTGGAGATTCCCCGGGATGTTCTGTGGGATGGCTCCTTCTATACGCCGGGGAATTGCACCGGATTCACGGTGGAGGAGGGCAACACCGCCTTCTGTGCTGTGGACGGTGTGCTCTATTCCGCGGATATGACCCGCCTGGTGGCCTATCCCTCCGCTTCTGCGGCAACCTCCTTTACCGTCCCCGAATCGGTGAAGTATATCTCCCAGGGTGCATTTGCCGGCAGCCGCCATCTGACCCGAGTGGAGCTGCCCGATGGGCTGGAGCGCATCGGCACCTTTGCCTTCGGATACTGCCAGGCCCTCACCGATATCCGTCTGCCCAACAGTCTCACCGAGATTGAACCCATGGCCTTCAAGGACTGCGACGCTCTGACCATGGTGGCAGTTCCCGGCAGTGTCACTCATCTTGGTGCGGCGGCTTTCTACTGCTGTGACAGCCTGACTACCGCCATTATCGGCGAAGGTGTCACTACCATAGAGCATAATGCCTTTGCCGACTGCCCATCCCTCACTACGCTGATGATCCCCGGTACGGTGGAGCGGATCCACGGCTACTACTATGGCCACGAACCCTTCAAGGATTCCCCCTGGTTTGCCGCCCAAACCGATGAGTTTGTCATCGTGGGGGACGGCGTGCTGATCGCCTATAACGGCACCGCCACCGACGTGGTGCTTCCCGCCGAAGTCAAATCCATCGCCGGCGGCATCATTTGGCCCGACACGGTGAAGTTCATCACCATGCCCAAAGCCATGTACGATCAGCTCCCTACCATGCCCCACTGCATCAATAAAGCCGAGATCACCATCATCCCGGTGGGACTATCGGCCAAGAATGAAGATGCTATGCCGACGCCGGACGAGGTGATGGAAGCATACCGCAAAGCCACCGAAGCCGCTTCGTGGTTCCGTATCGCCAGCTTGCTGGAGCAGGGGGATCCGTCGGAACCGCTGGATATGTCCGATCGGGTAGTTGAACACGATATCACCTATTTCCGCGTGCGGCAGTTTGACTCATATTCTGCATTTTGTGAGTACCTTTCCACACTGTTCAGCGATGCGCTGGTCCAATCTTTTCTTTCCAGTAACGGCCCCATGTACATCGAACACAATGGGGACCTGTACGGAAAGTTTGGCATGCGCGGTACCAATGTTTTCATGGGACAAGAGTCATATAAGATTGAACAGGTCAACAGTGAGCAGATAAACCTGCTGGTCAAAGTCGAAGTCATGGAAGAAGACCTGATGACCGTAAAAGAATATCAAATGTTTGAATTCCTCTACATCCAAATGAACGGGAAATGGGTATTTGCCACTTTCCCCGAAATACGCTGACCGATCCACATGGTTGATAAAAAGGATCGGGTGCCGTACCTAACGTACAGCACCCGATCCTTTTTATGAAAGTTTTC
>JAFTUB010000186.1 GCA_017466495.1 Clostridia bacterium | reverse complement strand
TCCCGTCATGCCAGGATTCCTTGGTATGCACTTCGTCATTGTAATAACCGAGGTAGAGGCCGCAGGGTACCGACTTGTCGGTATGGATCACGATCTCGCCCGTCTCACCCACGCCAACAGGTTTGCCGTCGGGATCGACGATGTCTACATCGTAAAGGGGGCTGGGCTTGCCCATGGAACCCGGCTTGGGGGTCATCCCCACGAAGTTGGCGATGGCAAGAGTGGTCTCGGTCTGTCCGAAGCCCTCCATCAGGCAGAGGCCGGTAGCCTTCTTGAACTGCTCGTAAACCTCGGGGTTGAGTGCCTCGCCGGCGATGGTAGCGTGCTCAAGGGAGGACAGATCGTACTTATCCAGCGACTCCTTGATGAAGAAGCGGTACATGGTAGGCGGTGCGCAGAAGGTGGTGATGCCGTACTGCTTGAAGAGGGGCAGAATATCGGCAGCATTGAAGCGGTCGAAGTCGTAGGTGAAAACCGCAGTTTCGCAGAGCCACTGGCCGTAGAACTTGCCCCACAGCGCCTTGCCCCAGCCGGTATCCGAGATGGTGAAGTGCAGGCCGTCGGGATTGACATTGTGCCAATAGCGGGCAGTCATATAGTGGCCCAGAGCATATTTGTGGGCATGAACAGCGATCTTGGGGTATCCCGTGGTACCCGAGGTGAAGAACATGATGGCGGGATCGTCGCCGCCCACATCCACTCGCTCCAGGTGGCTGGAATAGCGGGGCAGTTCCTCGTCGAAGGCATGCCAGCCCTCGCGGCTTCCCCCTACCAGCACCTTAGTCACCACGGTAGGCGACTCGGGCAGAGCCTCTTCGATGTGATTCGGCACGCCGTCATCCACGGTAGCCAGCACCGCCGACACACCGGCAGCATTGAAGCGATAGACATAGTCCTTCTTCTGCAGCTGGTTGGTGGCGGGGATGCCCACCGCGCCCAGCTTATGCAGGGCGAGCAGGGACAGCCAGAACTGGTAATGCCGCTTCAGCACCAGCAGAACGCGGTCGCCCCGCTTGATGCCCAGGGCACTGAAATAATTGGCAGTGCGGTTGGACTCGCGGCGCATATCCTCAAAGGTAAAGCGGCGCTCGAACTTATTCTTGTCCAGGTGGAGCATGGCCAGCTTATTCGGGCAGCGGGCAGCCAGGGCATCCACGCAGTCATAGGCGAAGTTATATCGGTCAACATCGTGGAACTTGATGGAGTTGACCACGCCGTTCTCATCCACGGTGGTGGTCAGATAGGGAGCCGCCACCGGGGAATCTCCTACACGCTGTCCTCCCTTCGGTACGGGGGCATGATAGGCATTCATCTCAGGCTCGGTATAAGCCTGATTTTCGCTGCCGAGAACGATGGCGTAGAACCGGCAATCGGCACCGCCTGTAGCGATCATGCCGTGGGGGGTGGAGCTGTCATAATGCACAGTGTCGCCGGGGTTGAGTACGGCAACATGGTCTCCCACCTGTACCTTGAGCTGACCGGAGAGGACGATGTCGATCTCCTGCCCATTGTGAGAAGAAAGATGGATGGGCTTGTCCTGCTCCTCCGCAGAGAAGGGAGCGTGGACAAGGAAGGGCTCAGCCAGCTTATCCCGAAGCATGGGGGAAAGGTTATGGTAGGAGAAACCGCGGCGGCGGGCAATGGGCAGGCCCTCTCCCGCGCGCACCAACGACATGGAGGTAAGGGTGGGAGAGCTTCCCTTGAGCAGGTCGGTGACGTCAACCCCAAAACGGTTGGCACATTTATAAATGAAGGTAAAGCTGAAATCGGCACGGCCCTCTTCCAGTTCGCTGTACTGCTCGAGGGTTGTCCCGGTGCAGGCCGCCATTTCCTCGCGGCTCAGCTCCATGATCTCCCGCAGGGCGCGGATGCGTTCTGCAACTTCTTTGATACGGTTGTCCATTGTGGTTTCCTCTTTTCCCGAAAAATTCGTCAAAAAAACGTCTCGAGCGGAGGGCACCGGCTCGAGACGAATACAGCTGTTT
This sequence comes from Clostridia bacterium, assembly GCA_017466495.1. Taxonomy (GTDB): domain Bacteria; phylum Bacillota; class Clostridia; order Oscillospirales; family CAG-272; genus SIG693. The sequence goes on along the minus strand of JAFTUB010000186.1, from coordinate 1,276 downwards.
ATTCGTTCTTTCCTCAAATTGTGCCGATGAAAAACTCACCGTGCACGCCTCGGGCTCAATCAAGCCTTATGCCTTGACGCAGCAATAACGGAAGACGCCTACCCCCGCACAGCGGGCTCGGATCTTCGACTCGGAAGTGATAGTCTCCTGACCCCTCGCCACCGACTCGCACCAACCGTCGGCTCTCTGCAGGCTCGTGATCGAAACCTCTTCGTCATCGTCTTTATTTGATGTTGGTAGCATTATAACACACTAAAGTGCCGTTGTCAATAGCGGATTTGCGCAAAAATGTAAACAAAATATGAACGCCATGCGCTTGACAGCGCGGTTAGCGTGTGCTATAATGAAGTCGATTTTCCTATCTTTGATTTCCGGAGGTGTCCTATGCCGATCTATTCCGATATTACCGCTCTGGTGGGGAAAACTCCCCTGCTCTCCCTTGCCCGTTTCGCCCATGCCCTTGGCCTTGAGGCAGAAATTGCCGCCAAGTTGGAATACCTCAATCCCGCAGGAAGTGCCAAGGACCGTGTCGCCCTGGCCATGCTGGAGGATGCCGAGGCCCGCGGACTGATTGCCCCCGGTGCCGTCATCATCGAGCCCACCAGCGGCAACACCGGCATCGGCCTGGCTGCCATGGCCGCTCCACGGGGCTATCGGGTGATTCTCACCATGCCCGACACCATGAGCGAGGAGCGGCGTGCCCTGCTCCGTGCCTACGGCGCCGAGCTGGTGCTCACCGAAGGAAGCCTCGGCATGGCAGGTGCCATTGCCCGGGCCGAAGCCATCGCCGCCGAAACCCCCGGCAGCTTCATTCCCGCCCAGTTTGACAATCCCGCCAATCCCGCCGCGCACCGCGCCTCCACCGGCCCTGAGATCTGGGCCGACACCGAGGGTAAGGTGGACATTTTTGTGGCCGGCGTGGGTACCGGCGGCACCCTTTCGGGGGTCGGACAGTACCTCAAGGCCCAAAATCCCCGGATAAAGATCGTGGCGGTAGAGCCCGCCGCATCCCCACTGATCTCCGAGGGCCGGGCAGGTGCCCACGGCCTGCAGGGCATCGGGGCCAACTTCATCCCCGCCAACCTTGACAGAGAAATCATCGACGAGGTCATTCCCGTCACCGAGGAGGAAGCCTATGCCGCCGGCCGTCTGCTGGCTCGTCGCGAAGGTATCCTCTGCGGAATCACCTCCGGCGCGGCACTCCACGCCGCTGCTGTTCTTGCCCGCCGCCCCGAGAATCGGGGCAAGCTCATCGTCCCCCTGCTCCCCGACACCG
>JAFTUB010000185.1 GCA_017466495.1 Clostridia bacterium | reverse complement strand
GCTGTGGTCCAGGATCTCCACCCCAAACACCACGCCGTCCAAATCAATGCCCACCATCAGGGTGATCTTATCATCGAAGCCGTTGGTGCTGAGCCGGATGCCCCAGCCCCAATCCTTCACGGCGTAAAGCGCTTCCGCTCCTGCAGGTGCACGGCGCACCTCAACCTCCGCATAAGAATCAAAGATGCGTTGAAGCGTCTGCTCATCCTCCTCCAGGGTTCCGGGAACGGCAGGCGCTCCCTCGATCAGCCCGGCATCGGCCAAAGCAGCCAACGCCTGATTCACGCCGCCGAGAACCGCACGGGAGCTGATGGTCGCACCCGAAATGGCCTCCACATCACGTCCCAGGGTAAGCTTGCCCGTCAGACCGCGATACTGGCCGAGGTAGTCGGGATCATCCGCCTTGGCACCAAAGCCGGGGGTCTCACTGTGGGAGATGATCTCCACCCCCTGCACCGAACCGTCGGCATTTACGCCCACCATCAGGGCAATGTCGCCGCCGAATCCGCCGGCAGAAAGGTTCACACACCAGCCCAGTTCACCCACCGAGAAAAATGCATCGGTTCCGGCAAGGGGATCCAGCTCGGTGATCTCAGCCTCGCCGAAGATCCGCACAATGGCCTCCCGCTTCTGCTGAGCCGCCGCCTGGGCAATCACATCGGCGGTGATGGTATGCACAAAGGAAACGATCAACGCCACCGCGGCACAGATCACGAACAGGGGCATACCGATGCGCAGGATGCCCGCCTCCCGGGGCTTGCGCACATCGGGCTCAGCCTCGTGACCAACCTCCAGCAGAATATCACCGGCGGTTTCGTAGACATCCACCTCCTGGGCGGCGGGAACAGAAGTTTCGGCAGTCACATCGGCTGCAGCAGCCTCGGTCACCTCAACAGCTTCGGCGGTTTCTTCATTCTGCAGCTTCTTATTTTCTTCCATTTTTTCCACCTCCGAAGACTTTGGGGCGGGTGAAGCGATCCAGATACCAAACCAGGGTATTCATAATCAGAATCGCGAAGGAGACCCCCTCATTGTAGCCGCCGAAATAGCGGATCAGCACCGTCAGAAGTCCGCAGCCCACGCCGAAGATCAGCCGGCCAGCGGGAGTAATGGGAGAGGTGGTGTAATCGGTGGCCATGAAGAAAGCACCCAGCATCAGGCCGCCCGAGAAGAGCTCCATCAGCATAAAGGTCGCCCCCGCTCCTCCCTGGGGGAAGAGGAAGGTCACCAGAGCCACCGTACCAAGATAGGCCACGGGGATATGCCAGGTGATCACCCGGCGAACCAACAGATAAATCCCGCCCGCGATGAGCAGGATGGCCGACACCTCACCGATGCATCCCCCCACCTCGCCGAAGGCAAGGTCGAAAATGGACACCTCAGGAATGATACCGGTTTTCAGGGAAGCCAGCGGGGTAGCGGTGGAAACCACATCCACACCGTCAGCCTTCACCGAAAAATCAAAGAGTCCCAGCCGTGCCCCGGGCGCGGTAAAGAAGCTCATGGACTCGGGCCAGGCGAAAAGGAAAACGCGGGCCGCCAGAGCGGGATTGACAAAATTCTTGCCGATGCCGCCGAACAGCTGCTTCACCACGATAATGGCAAAGGCAGAGCCGATGGCACACATCCAAAGGGGCACCGTCGCCGGCAGATGCAGCGCCAGCAGAAGTCCGGTCAGGGCGGCGGAGCAGTCGGCTACGGTGACGGGACGGCGGAGCAGCTTTTGGGTGATCGCCTCAGCCAGCACCGCGCTGACCACAGACACTAAAATGACCCACAGGACCCGCAGGCCGAAGATGTACACACCCCACAGAGCCGCGGGGATCAGCGCAAAGATCACATCCAGCATCACCGTGCGGGTGGTGTCGGGATGGTGAATATGGGGGGAGGGCGAAACGCTCAGCAGAGCGGGAATCTCAGCCCCGCCCACCGAAGTTACGGTAGGGGTTTCCTTCATTTCGCAGCCTCCTTTTCTTTGGATTCATTCTGTGCCTCAGCGCGGGCGCGGGCCTCGGCGCGGCGGGCATTGATGGCTCCCTTGGCCACCCGGATGTACTGAACAATGGGCATATGCCCGGGACAGTTATAAGAGCAGGTTCCGCAGCCTACGCAGGACATGACGCCGAATTCCTCGGCATCCTCCATCCGTCCCTTCATGGCGAAATGCACCAGATAATTGGGCATCAGGTGCATGGGACAGTTCTGCACACAGCGGCCGCAGTGCAGGCACACCTCGGGCAGTTTGGGATCTCTGACTGCCTTCTCGGAGAAAGCAAGGATCGCCGACGTTCCCTTGGTCACCGGCATCTCAATATCCCACTGGGCCGCCCCCATCATAGGACCGCCGAAAATCACCTTGTGGGGCGGCTGCTTCAGCCCGCCGCAGGCCTCAAGCACCTCCAGGCAGGAGGTACCGATGGGAACCAGCAGATTTTTCGGCTCGGCCACACAGTCACCGTCCACCGTCACAATACGCTCGATGGAGGGCATTCCGTAGGCAAATGCCGCAAAGATCGCCGCACAGGTCTCGGCGTTGAAGACCACACAGCCGATATCGGCAGGCAGCTTGCCCGCCGGCAGCTCACGTCCCGTCAGGGCATAGATCAACTGACGCTCATCTCCCTGGGGATACTTGGTCTTGAGCACCCGCACCTGCATCAGACGGCTGTCCGCCAGCATGACCTCCAGCTTGTTGATGGCATCCAGCTTGTTGTCCTCCACAGCAATATCCGCATGTCTGAGCCCAAAGGCACGGAGCAGAATCTTAGTGCCGTTGATCACCGCGGCAGGATTCTCCAGCAGCAAACGGTGATTTGCCGTGATGTAGGGTTCGCACTCGGCGCAGTTGACAATCAGCCGATCCACCCGCCCAAGTGCCGAATTGATCTTAGCATAAGTGGGAAATCCTGCGCCCCCCATGCCCACGATGCCGGCACGGCGGATGATCTCCACAATCTCCTCGGGATCGGTCTCGGTCAGCTTCTTTTCATGGGGAATGATCAAAGGATCCAGAACCATCTCGCCGTCGCTTTCGATCACCACATGGATCACCTGCTGCCCCGCGGCATTGGTGCGGGGGTTGAGGGCCTTCACCGTTCCCGAAACACTGGAATGCACGGGACAGCCCAAGCCTCCCTCCACATTGCCGATCATCTGGCCGCGGTAGACATAATCCCCCACCGCCACCAGGGGCTTGCAGGGGGCACCGACATGCTGTGCCAGAGGAATCGCCACCTGTGCAGGAGGATCCATCCGCTGGATCTGACAGCGGCGGGTATTTTTGTGTTCACTCACATGGGAGCCGCCGCGAAATGTATATGCCAAAGCATCCACCTCTTCATTTCAATATAATATATTTATTATACAGGAAAATGCAAAAAAATACAAGCACTATCCCGTATAAAGTTCGTCAATTTCATGTCAATACTCTCCCCTTGACAAGCACAATTCTATGCGGTATAATGGACACAGAATCCACATCATTCTGCTGTAAGGAGGATCCCGACCGATGCCGGAAAAATTTCCCATGGCAAACCTGGAAATCGAACGCAAATGGCTCATCCGCCGTCCTACCGAAGCCGATCTGCAGGCATTGGCCGACCGGTTGGGGGGCGGCTTCAGTCACATCGTTCAAACCTACCTGCTCTCCTCACTAAGGGTGTCCCGCCGTGTTCGCGCCCGTACCGCCGACGGCACTACCGTCTATACCTGCACCACCAAGCGCCGCATCGACCGAATGACCGCCGAAGAAGAGAGCAGATCATTTTCCAAGAAGACTACGAGGCACTGCTGAAGGAGGCCGATCCCGCCTGCCGTCCCATCGAAAAGACCCGCTGGTGCATTCCCTTCGACGGACGCACTCTGGAGATTGACCTCTATCCCTTTTGGTCCCACCAAGCGGTGCTGGAAATTGAGCTTCCCTCCCCCCATGCGCCCTTTTCGCTCCCTTCCGCACTGACGGTGCTGGCCGAAGTCACGGGGAACCGCGCATTCAGCAATCACAGCCTCGCCCGCAATCCCTTTCCCCCGGAAATTGCGGATATGCTCCTCAACTGAAGAAAAAAATTCACAATTTTTTGTAAAAAGTGAGCAATTCCGCCAAAAAACTATTGCAATTCCCCCACTTATGTGTTAGAATGGAATTACTAAACGCACGAAGCTCATCGTGCCAAGACAGAAAGGATTAGCATTATGGCAAGTAAGTTCGAAATTTCCGCAACCAAAAACGGCGGCTTCCGCTTTGCTCTGAAGGCTGCAAACGGCCAGGTCGTCTCCACCAGCCAGGTCTATAAGACCGTTGTTACCTGCAAGAAGGGCATCGCAAGCGTTAAGGTCAATGCCCTTGCACACATTGAGGACCAGACTGTAGAAGAGGCCGAGCAGGTCACCCTGAAGAACCCCAAGTACGAGATCTACAAGGACAAGGCCGGCGAGTTCCGCTTCCGTCTGCGCGCCAAGAACGGCCAGATCATCCTCTCGGGCGAGGGCTACGGCACCAAGGCTAACTGCAAGAACGGTATTGAGTCCATCGGCAAGAACGCTCCCGATGCGGAAGTTGTTCTCATCGAAGGCTAAGCTGTCTACGTACACAGAGAGCGGGGGGTGCCGCGCAGATCTGCGCGGCACCCCCTTCATCTTTTTTCCCCGGGAGAACATCATGAAAAAACGAATCGTCAGCATCATCCTTCTTGTTCTCGGCGCCCTCCCCTTTGTCCTCCCCCCGCTGCTGGGACTCTACCGGATGCAGATCGAGCGCTGGACCATGTGGGACTGGCTGGTGCTTTATTCCTTCATTTACTGGCCCACCTATCTGC
>JAFTUB010000184.1 GCA_017466495.1 Clostridia bacterium | reverse complement strand
GAAGGTTGGTGTACCGTTGCAGGCCACCGCCGCCCAGGTCAGATCGGGCATCCGCCGCTCCATGCGGTAGGCCGTTGTCACGGTAATGGCCTGGTCGCTCTTGTTGACGATGCGCACCCGCAGGATATCGGGATCCTCCCCCGTTTCATGGAAGGGGGTGGTCAAGGTGATCTTGGCCGAAAGAGAGGTATCCTTCAGCTCGGCACTCATCCGTGCCAGGGATTCCTTGTAGAGTTTCTCATACTCGGCGCGGTCGATGAGGAACAGGGCATCCCCATACTGCAGATCGCCGAAGCGATAGCCTGTGAAAACGCCGGTCGGTTCCTGCCAATTGTAGTGCCGCGAGCCTACCGAGCTGTAGTAGGTTTGGTAAAGGGAGAAACCGTCCTCATACACCATGGTCAGCCCTGTCTCTTCTTTGAGCCGCCCGTCATCGGGGAAGATGGCATAGTAGCGTCGGTCTGCTGTCATGTGCAGGAGCAAGTAATCGGTCCCCTCGGGGTTACAGGGCCCCTTGAAGTAGACATCCCCGGTCAGCTTGGGGGCATTGCTTGCCACCGGCTGAGTGGTTTCGGGCGCGCCCGGATCGGGCTGGATGAGCCCTGTGGTTTCATCAGGCAAGACAATCGGCTTTCTCCCCGGCACCAGTGCACCGTGATAATAGGTCGCCGTCACCCTGCCCTCAGCCGTATCGAAGGTACAGGTAAGCGCACTGTGGGAGAAGCCGTAGCCGGTAAGATCGGAGGTGAAGATAGTACCGTTCACCGAGAAGTAGAGGGTGTTGTCGGCGATCAGCTCACTGCTGCCGTCTTTTTCAAAGTCGGCGTAGGTGACCCGCTTTGCCCGCAGGAGACGATCGGGACCGCTGATGGTGTCCTCCTGGTAGTATTCCACCCAGGCATTACCGCGGCCGTCAAGCCACTCTGCCCGCACAAAGCGTCTGTCGCCGAACTGATGCACCGACGCGGCGCAGGAGTTTCCGTCGGGGATCGAATCCACCACGAAGTTGAGTATACTGCCCACAAACCGCTGCCCCTGGGTGAGGGGATCCATCATCCAGCGACCGAGATAAGTCAGACCGTTGTGCAGGCGATAGAAGCCAAAGTTGGTACCTACTGCCACCGCCACCGTCTCGGCCTTTGTGGCGGTCTCGTAATCCATCTTAATTCTCGAATGAGGTGTAATGTCGGGCTCGGCGTAGGTGATGGGCAGGGGAATGGCTCCCGTCTCGGTGGGGCTGACCACCTCAGAAAATGCCCCTTCTCTGTAGTTGACGCAAAGCGATCCGCCGTCCCAGAACCGCAGGCCGTATTCGGTGCGGATGAGATAGAGGGGCTCGCTCAGCCCGGCCCGGGAGAGCCCGGCCTCGGTCATGCGGTAGAGGGCCGTCACCCGGTCCCCCTTCATGGCGATCAGCTCACCGATACCGTCCTCGTCCAGGTCAAAGGGGAAGAGGGTTTCGTCGGCGGCAAGATCAAAGCGGCCGTAGGTATAGAGGGCATATCCCGCGTCATGGTTGAGGGTTCCGCCCACCAGCAGGGCGTGCTTTTCCTCGCCGTCGGAGTAGGTGACAAGGGACATCTTCTCCTTCTCCACCTTGAAGTGGCGCACCGACAGGGGAATGAGATTCTCTCCCACCACATTCTCCACCACCTCGCAGGTGGTGTATCCGCTGCCGCCCCGGCCCGTGCGATTGATGAGGGTAATCAGCGCCACTCGGCCGTTGGCATCGGTGAGGAAGAGTGCGGCACCGTTATCCTGCATATTGTCATCGTAGAACTCACTGGTCTGGATCCAAAAATCCACAACCCCCGTCTCATTCCGCACCTCCACAAAGCCCGTGCTCAGGTTGCCCACCATCTTGCCCGGCACTGCACTCAGCTCCTCCACAGGGAACAGCTGGCTTTCGGCGGGGGTGATAGCATCGAACTTGAGGGTGGGGATCTCCTTGGGCGTAGTTGTCACCGGAGCATCCGTCACAGGGGAATCGGTTTCGGGAGGATCATCGGTCACGGGATCGTTGCCGCCGATGCGGCAGGCAACCAGTGTTCCCATGGTCAAGCAGACCGCCAGCAGAAGGGCGATCCACACCTTCCCCGCCCGCTTGGGGGAGAGGTCGAGGATGCTCTCAAAGCGGGCTTTCACCGCAAGTTTGGCGGGATTGAAGCGGGTGGTCAGCCCCGCGGGGCTGTGGCTTCCCCGCCGCAGAATAGACAGAAGCAGATAGCCGTAGCCCCGGCGGGCGTCGGCATCACAGTTTTTGAGCACCTGCTCATCACAGGACAGCTCGGTTTCCTCGGCAAAGCGTTTTACCGCCCAGTACACCAGGGGATTGAACCAATGCAGGGATACCGCCGCCAGGGAGATGAGCTTCCACCACAGGTCGCCACGACGGATGTGGATCAGCTCATGGGCCATGACCCCCACAAAGGCGGGACGGTCATCCACGCCCTCGGGCAGCAGGACTGTGGGACGGAAGAAGCCGTAAACCAAAGGGCCGACTCCATCCGTACAGATGCGCAGCTCCGGCGCCTTCCGCAGGCTAAGCTGACGGGAGAGCTGCTTCAGCTGCCCCAAAATCACAGGATCCTCCGCCGGTCTGCCCAGGCGGGAGAGCCGTCGGTTCAGACACAGGCCGTGGATCAGCCGTCCGGCGAAGAGCAGCACTGCCGCCCCAAACCAAACCCATGCAAGCAGGGTGACGGGATCGGGGAGGGTGAGGATCTTCTCCGGGGCGGTGGGCGTGGGCACTTCGGTCTGCGGTATCGACGGAACGGTTACCGCACTCTCTCCCGTGGAGGGAAAAGGCTGAACCGGGGTGAGCTGCTCCGGCAGCTGGGGAATGGGAGAGGGATTCTCCGTCCCGACGAAGGACGGTTCCCCGCTCTCGGGACCGGGCACCACCGGGGAAACATTTTCGGCAGGAAAACGCTCGTCCGGCTGGAAGAGATAGGGGATATCCTCAGCCGTATCGGAGGGGTTTATCTCTTCGGCGGGAGGGAGATCGGTCACATTTTCCTCGGGAATCACAGGCAGGCCGATGGACAGCCCCCACTGTGCCAGGGGCAGGGTGAAGGGCAGCACCAGCCGCAGCATCACCAGCAGCCAAAGCAGGTACCGTCCCCCCGCCCGCATCCGTCCCAGGGGACGGCGGAGAGCGGTCAGCAAAAGGATCACCGCCGATGTTCCCAGGGAAACGGTGAGCACCGAAGCAAACAGGGTACGCAGGATGTGGGTCATTTGCCATCCCCCTTTCCGCGGCGAAGCATGGCTTCAAGCTCGGCCAGGTCGGATTCATCCAGGGCGTTGGTGGAGATGAGAGAGGCCACCAGGCTGCTGGCAGACCCTCGGAAAAGCTTTCGCACCAGGCTGTCCGACTCGGCAGCGCGGTATTCTTCTTCGGTCACCAGGGGACGGTAGAGCTTGTAGTTCCGCTCCTCATCCGCGGCCACAAAGCCGCGGGTGCACAGCCTGCCCAAAAGCACCTGCACCGTGGCCTTCTGCCAGCCGTGGCGGTCTGCCAGACGATCCCGCAGTTCCAGGGCCTTCATGGGGCGGCCTTCCCCCCAAAGCACCAGCATCACCTCAAGCTCGGCATCGGGCAGCCGCTCAAGGCTTCGGACATTTTTTCGATCGTTCATGGTACACCTCCAAAGTGTTGACATTTGTCTTCTGTTTGCATTTTACCACAACTGCAGACAATTGTCAACTCTTTTTCGCTTCGAGAAGAAATATTTTTTCTTGTTGCAAAAATTTTGCTTTTGTGTTAAAATAGACGAACGCTGTGACAATTTGTTCCAAGGAGAGAAATTTTATGCAAGCCACCGTCCGTTCCGTCGAATTTGCACCGGGCAGCCGTGTCATCGTCATCAGTGACATTCACGGTCATCCCGCTCTGCTCCGCCGCCTGTTGGCGCGGGTCTGCTACCGCGCGGGGATCGATTATCTGATCCTGCTGGGAGATCTCATTGAAAAAGGCCCCGACAGTCTTGGCGTGATCCGCGAAGCCATGGCACTGACGGCCGAATCTGACCGGGTGACGGTTCTCATGGGCAACAACGATCTGTGGCGGCTGGAACAGCTCACCGAGCCTACCCCCGAGCGGGACGACGTGCTCTTTTCCACCACACACCGCTTCGCCCGCCACTGGGGCAGCTCGCTTCTCCTTGAGATGAGCCGCCTCCTGGGACTGGACTGCACGGTACGGGAAGAACTCCCCGCCATCCGCGAGGCGGTGCGGGATGCCTTTGCCGAGGAGCTGGATTTTCTCCGCTCGCTGCCCACCGTCCTGGTCAGCCAGCGGCATATCTTTGTCCACGGCGGCCTGCCCTGCCCCGAAACGAAAATTCTCTCGCTGGAGGAGAGGAACGCGTTCTGCTGTTTAAAATATGATAATTTCCTCGGCGATCTGGACGCACGGCGGACGGCATTCTCCCGCTGGGTCGTGGTCGGGCACTGGCCCGTCACCCTCTATCGCGTCGCCATCCCCTCCCACGCCCCCCTCATCGATCCCGCGCATCACGTGGTATCCATTGACGGCGGCTGCGGGCTGAAGCGGGAAGGGCAGCTCAACGCCGTGACCTTTGATCCTGCATCGGATGTATTCACCTCTGCCCATGTGGATGCCCTGCCCCTGATCCGCGCCCTGGACGATCAGCCGGCCTCTCCCGATTCCATCAATATTCACTGGGGAGACAACGCCGTCTCTCTGCTGGAAAATGCACCGCTCCGCCCGGGCTATCACGCCGTGGAGCATCTCCGCACGGGCAGACGGCTCTACATTCCCGAGGGCGATCTTTACACCGACCAGGGTGAGCTGTTCTGCCAGGACTGCACCGATTATCAGCTTCCCGTAGCCGTAGGGGAGACTCTTTCCCTGGTGAAGACCACCCCCGACGCCGCCATCGTCAAGCGAGGCGGTGTGGTGGGCTGGTATCTCGGCCGGTACGAGGCAGCCGAGGAATAATTGATTTACCCCGACAAGCAAACCGCCTGCCGCAATGCGGCAGGCGGTTTCGCTATTTCGTTGTTTCTGCCCTTCCTCTTCTCCGGAGGAGGCCCAGCAGGTGAACCACCGCCGACTCCAGGACGATTCCTCCGGCGATGCCGAGGGCGATCTGCAGGGCGTTGGGGCCGTGGGTGAAAAAGAGTTCTTTGTCCCACACGATCAGGTAGCGCATGGAGTAAAACAGGCCGCTTCCGGGGACGAGGGGGATAATACAGAGGGCAACAAAAATGGTGGACGGAGTTTTAAGTATCTGCGCCAGGATTCCCGCGTAGAGGACGGCGGCAAGGGATGCAAGAAAATTGGAAAGGAAGGGCGCGCATCCCATTTCATCAAAGAGCAGGTAGACCCCGCAGGTCAATGTCCCGCCGATCGCCGCGGGGAGAATGTGAGGCAGCTTAACGCGAAAGATAATGGAAAATCCCGCTGTTCCCAGGAAAGCGGTGATCAGCATTTTCAAAATCTCCATAGTTTCCCCTCCTCACAGCAAAGGCTGAAACAGAAAGATGGCAATGACATAGCCGAAGGCGATAATGGCGGCCAACAGAATGGCGGCCAAAAACTGCAGCATCCCCGCCATGATATCGCCCCCCAGCATATCCCGCAGAGAGGTTCCGAAGGACATTCCGGGGATCAGCAGCATAATGGTGCCGATCATCACCTTGTCGTAATTATTCGCCAGGCCGGCCCAGGTCAGCAGCATGGACAGCGCGCCCGCCGTAAAGGCACAGACCAGGGTGGAGGACAGAGGATTGACGTTTCGGGGAAGAAACTGCTTGATTCCGGCGATCAGACAGCCGATCAGCGCGGCAGAGATGGCATCCAGCAGACTTCCCCCGAAGAAGAGGGAAAAGGCACCGCTTCCCAGCAGACTGCCCAGGTACTGCATCCATGTGGGGTAGGCATCGCTGCGCTTGATGGCCTGCAGTTCCTCCTGCGCCTGAGCAATGGTGATTTCCCCGCTGCACCGCCTGCGGGAGACGGTGTTGAAGCGATCCAGGCGGTAGAAGTGATTGGCACTGGCATGGATGCGGCGATTTTGGGAGGAATATGCCCCGTCCTCCATCCGCACGGCGGCCAGAATCAGCGAGGGAATGCAGAACACCTCCACATGGACGGCACCGAAGGCGCGGCAGATCCTCTCCACCGTATCCTCAGTACGGTGGACGGTGGCGCCGTTTTTCAGCAGGCCCTCTCCCACGTCAAGGGCGGTGCAGAGAATATCATCAGCGGTAAGGGGCGGCGCGGACGTTTCGGTGGTGGCCTCAGCCGCAGGAACAGAGTCGGTCATCACATGATCACTCCTTTGTCGGTCTCTGTCTGCATTGTACCATTATCCCGCTTTTTTGTCAAGGGAGGGGATAAAATTCAAGCGGCAGGGGAAAAAGAGAAGAGCCGTGCGGTGCGCGCGGCTCTTCTCTTTTGCCTTATTGTTCAATTTCCGCGGTTTCGACCAGGAGTTCGAAGCCATCCCCTTCCCCCAAGAAGTAATATTCCACCGCATCCTCGGGAACCAGTTGATACAGGGCACTTAAATCCGTTCCTTCCTTAAATCCAAACTCTACTTTGTTTTTTTTGATGTCCGCCCCTGCTTCACGGATACCCTTATCCAGGTAATATTCCCAAACCACGTCCTGATATTTTTTCAACTCCGCCTCCGTGTATTTTACTTCATGAAATATTACACGGTCGTTTTCGATCACGGGAGCAGCCGACAGATCGGTCAGCAGAACGTACAGCTTCGGATCGGTCATCACATCTTGAAAATAACAGCCGCCAAAATATTCCTCGGGAATATTCATTTGGCAATTCGCCGCAATGATGCGCAATTCCTGGTATGCGCTTCGGTCGCTGTTGAAATAATTCCGGATGGCCGCATCGCGTTCTTCCTCGCTCAACCCGGCCACAAGATCAACCTGCTGCCCCAGCTCCGGCACCGCGGTAAAATCGGGCTGCGAAGCTGCGCCGCAGCTGCCAAGCACAAGCAGAAGCAAAACAAGACCAACCCAAATGCAAATTTTCTTCATTTCCGCGCTCCTTCCTGTTCCATATCAGTCAATTCTATCACCTACATTATACAGGGAATATGGGCATAAGTGATGGACAAATTGTAAATTGCGCAATCCGTCCTCCGCTGCGGCAGAAGGACGGGATAAAGCAAAAGGTCACCGCGCCAATTGGCGCGGTGACCTTTTGCTTGTCCGGCATCAAAAACTGCCCAATCAATAGTTCTCAGCCTTGATCTCGAAGTAGGACTTGGGATGGACGCAGACGGGGCAAACCTCGGGGGCCTGCTTACCGATGACGATGTGACCGCAGTTGCGGCACTTCCAGATGGTGTCGCCGTCACGGGAGAAGACAATGCCCTCCTCGATGTTGGCCAGCAGACGGCGGTAGCGCTCCTCGTGCTCCTTCTCAATCTTAGCCACCTGCTCAAACAGGAAGGCGATGTGATCGAAGCCCTCTTCCTTTGCCTCGCGGGCGAAGGTGGCGTACATATCGGTCCATTCGTAGCGCTCGCCGGCGGCGGCATCGGCCAGGTTTGCCATGGTGTCCGGCACAGCACCGTCATGGAGCAGCTTGAACCAGATCTTGGCGTGCTCCTTCTCGTTCTCGGCGGTTTCGGTGAAGAGTGCGGCGATCTGCTCGTAGCCGTCCTTCTTCGCCTTGGATGCATAGTAGGTGTACTTGTTCCGGGCCTGGGACTCGCCGGCAAATGCGGCCATCAGATTGGCTTCGGTTCTGCTTCCTTTAAATTCCATGATTATTTCCTCCCCATTGTTTGGTTAATTCTATTTTTTGCCTCTGCCCCGCAAATTATGCAGACGGCAGCGCACGTATTTACTATATCGCACACCGCCCCCTTTGTCAAGAGATTTTGTGAAAATTTGCTTTTCCTTATGGACTTTTTTGCAAAGCATGGTATAATATAGGTAATCAAACCGATTTCCCAACAAAATTTCATGATAACGAGGTACATACCATGAACAAACTTGATCTTCGTGCCGCCGCCGCTGAACGCGTTCTGCTCGCCGCCCACCGCGGTGTATCGGGAGGAAATATCCCCTGCAACACCCTGGAGGCCTATGAGATCGCCCTCCGTCAGGGTGCAGACATTGTGGAGGTAGATATCGCCGTCACCGCTGACCGTCAGCTGTATGTCTTACATCCCGGGATGGAGATGCCCCATCTAAAATCCGAGACCGCCATCAAAGAGATGCAGGGCAGTCAGGTCGCCGAGCTGGCCTATGTTAACCAGGACCTGGTGAAAACCGAGTGCGTCGTCAGCACCATTGACGAGGTATTCGAGCTGCTGAAGGGCCGCTGCATCATCAACATCGACAAGTTCTGGACCGCCATGCCCGAAATCACCGAAGCGATCCGCCGTCACGGTCTTTCCGATCAGGTCATCATCAAAACCTCTGCCCAGGACAAATGGTTCAAGATGGTGGAAGAGATCGCCCCCGAGCTTCCCTATATGCCCATCATCAATGACATTGACCGCTGCACCGATCAGCTGCTGAAGATGAACATCAATTTTGTGGGTGCCGAGGTGCTGTTCCGCACCGAGCTCAGCCAGACCGCACAGCCCGAATACATCGAATCCATGCACAAGAAGGGCCTGCTTCTGTGGGCAAATGCCATCATTTACAGCTACAAGGCTGTTCTTGCCGCCGGCCACTCGGATGACTACTCCCTGACCCGGG
>JAFTUB010000183.1 GCA_017466495.1 Clostridia bacterium | reverse complement strand
GAAGAGGGTCCAACGCCCGACGATTCTGCCGCAGTGGGGACAAACCTTGAGTTTCTTCATGGTGTAGGGGCCCATGCCGAGGGTTTCCAGGTAACTGTACTTGTCGCTTCTTTTGTGTTCAATCATCGAAGTAGCCTCCGTAGATCATCTGCTTGCCGCATTTGGGACAAATGCTGTCGGCCGTGTGTACCCTGGTTCCGCAGAATTTGCAGAACCGGGGGGTGTTCTCCCAGGGGGCACAGGAAACACATTCCAGGGCATCGGCATTGAACATGGCGTCCATTACCCATCTGCCGCATTTGTGACAGTGGCTGAAATGAGCCTTACCTTCGGTTTCCCAGGCTTGTGCCAGCTCTTCTTCGGGAGTATCGGCGCGATACATCCCGGTGGAGCAGAGCAGGGCGCCCGACAGATCGCAGTAAAAGCGGTATCGGTTTCCTCCGGAGTCGGAAATAATCTTGTAGCTTGCGGTTTTATTTTGCTGCATACTGCCAATCCTCCTTCCCGTGTTTGCAGAATTTCTCTCCGCGGCTTCGTTGCAAAATGTTCATATTTCTTGACGGTTTCGCGGAATTATGATATAATAAAACAATAACAGAAAAAAGTTGGGGCGGTCTCCGATCCCGTTGGCGCGCGTTCGGAGACATGACGGACCGATCCGTCACGGGGTACCCCATGCCCTTTTTCTGACATCGGCAAGGCCTATACCCTCCTTAGATGACACTTGCAAGTAGTATTATACGGATTTTTTTGTGTTTTGTCCCCCACCCAAACGGGCAAAAGGTGGGGAAAAAGGATAATTTTGACCCATAAGCCCCGAAAATCCGAAAAAAGAGCGGGCAGAACCGCTTAGGAGGAAGAAACGATGAAAAAAATTGCAGCACTGATTCTGGCAGGGCTTTTTTTGCTGTCGCTGTTTAGCGGCTGCGCGGACAAGACTCTGCTGGATCCACGGGACCCGGTTACCCTGACCATCTGGCACGTTTACGGTGAGCAGGCCGATGCCCCCATGAACCTGCTGATCCGGGAGTTCAACGATACGGTGGGAAAGGAGAAGGGGATTCAGATCCAGGTGACCAACGTCACGGGCACCTCCAAGCTGCTGGCCCAGCTTCAGGACTCGATGGCAAATAAACCTGGCACTTCCGAGGTTCCCGACCTGTTCTCCTGCCATACTCAGAATGCCGTTACGCTGGGCGCGGAAAAGCTGCTGGATTTCAGCCAATGGTTTACGGCGAAGGAGTTGGCGGAGTATGTCCCCGAGTTTATCGAGAGTGGGAAAATCGATGGCAAGCTGGCCGTTTTCCCCGTGTCGAAATCCACCTACGCACTGTTTATCAGCGGCGGAGAATTTTCCCGTTTCTCGGCGGATACCGGCGTGACCTATGACAGCCTGTCCGATTGGGAGGGCTTTTTCGCCGCGGCCGAAAAGTATTACACCTGGTCGGGGGGCAAGCCCTTCTGCGCCTTTGACTATCTGATCCGCCATATGGAGCTGGATGTGATGTCCCGCACGGGAAAGCTGGACTACACCGAGGGCGGCTGGTACGATGAGAACGATCCGGTGATCCGTGATTCTTTCCTCATGTTTGCCCGTGCGCTTGCACAGGGCCACGTTGTGGTGTCCGATCTTTATGCCAACACCCAGGTCATGACCGGTGACGTGTTCAGCGGTATCGGCTCTTCTGCCGCTGTAGGCTATTATAATGATGTAATCACCTATCCCGACAACACCTCCGAGCCTATGCAGCTGCAGGTGCTTCCGCTGCCCCGTTCAGGCGGGGAAAAAGAGTATATGCCCCAGACGGGCGTCGGTCTTGCCGCCTTTGCCACCACCGAGCAGAAGGCAGAGGCCGCGTATGAATTTGTCAAGTGGTTCACCGAAAGCGAGCGCAACCTGGATTTTGTCACCAAGACCGGCTATATGCCTGTGACCGACGGTGCCTTCGATGCCATCGAGCATTACAGCTTTGCGGATGAGGGCTATGCCAATCTTTACCGCGCCATCCGCACCATGCACGCCGACTATATCCCCGTAGTCCGTCCCGACTTTGAGGGCTTCTACGATAAGACCAATGCGCTGTATGCCGGAATCCGCGAAATGCAGCCCGGCCTCGTTCAGCGAAGCAAAAACGGGGAGAGTGCGGAGGCATTGGCTGAGGAGATCTGGGCACTGTTCTGCAGCATCGGCTGAGCTGAGGTAAGAATATGCGTGTGATTCCCGCTCTGCGCTATTCTGAATGGACCCTGAAGCGAAAGCTGTTTGTCTATATGCTTCTTTTGGCTGTGCTGATCCTGGGGGTCCTGCTGACCTGCCTGATCCTGTTCGGCCGCACCAACAGCGCAGCCGAAACCTATACCGACGCGCTGGATATGCAGATGGCGGTATTTGAAAAGGACATTGCGGTACATTTCGACCATCTTGCCGCATCGGCCATCTCCATGTCCGATGAGCTTGCCGCTGTACTGGAGGAAAATTTATCCGTTCTTGGCCTGTCTCTTGCGGAGCTCAGCGATTCCGGGAAGGCCATTGCCGATGTGCAGGGAGCCCTGCTGGTCACCCTGCGTCAGCGTCTGCTGCAGGCCGACTGCTCCGGTGCATTTGTGATACTGGATGCTACGGTGAACAGCGCCCTGAATGATGCCGCTGTGTCCAGAACCGGGCTGTATCTGCAGCTCAACGGTTATCACGTGTCCGACCGGGAGATGCTGCTCTACCGGGGTTCTCCCGAGGTCGCCGGGCAGCATGGGATAGCGCTCCACCGGAAATGGCGGCTGGAGTTCCGCACCGATACCTTCCCGGATTACGCTAAGCTGGCGTCGAGGGCATCGCTTCCCCCTGAGTCGGCATATCTGGTCACCGATCTGATCACGCTGCCCGGGACTTCCGAGCATGCGCTGTTGCTGGCGATTCCCATGGTGGGGGCTGACGGCACCTTTTATGGGATCTGTGGGTATGAGGTCAGTGCCAGCTACTTTACCGTGTGCCATGCCCAGCCGTCCAAGCTTGCCCATCTCAGCTGCCTGCTGACGGAGCATCACGAGAACATTCTGCTCACCTCCGAGGCACTTTGTTGCGGAAGCGCGGATGGGTACTTCCATGATCTCACCGCGGACTATGCTGTGATCGGCACCAAGGGTGGGCTTACCCACTTCAAGGATGAACAGTTTTCCTATCTGGGGATCACCAGGTCCATACCCCTCTCCCCCGGAGAAAAGCCGCATCTGCTGGCCGTGATGATTCCAAAACCCGACTATGACCGGGCTCTGCTTAAAAATCTCCTGCAAATAGCTCTGCTGACCCTGCTGCTGATCGTCTTTACCGTCAGCTTCAGCCGGTACTTCAGCCGGCGGTTCCTGTCCCCGCTGCTGGCGGCATTGGAGCAGATCAAATCGGATAAGCGCAGCGAAACGCAGTCGGATATTCCCGAGATTCTCGACCTGATCGAATATCTTCAGCGTCAGGAGCGGGAGCACGGAGAGGCCATCAGCGCGCTGGAAATGCGGAACATGGAGAGCGAGGAGCGGCACATCCGCCTGCAGGCGGAGTACGAAACCGCTCTGCTTGCCTTCCGGCGGGTGGAGGAAGAATATTCCGCCGCCCGGGACGATCTGCTTCGGGCCCAGGCGAAAATGGACCGTCTGGCCTACTCCCGCAAGACCGAAATCGATCCCGATGATTATCAGACCTTCCTGGACGGCCTGCAGACCCTGACCGAGGCCGAGCGGAACATATTTGAATATTACCTGGCCGGGAAGAGCGCGAAGGAGATCCTCGCCATCACCGGCATCAAGGAAAGTACCCTCAAGTACCACAACCACAATCTGCTGGGCAAGCTGGGGGTATCCTCCCGCAAGCAGATGCTTCGTTATGCGGAGATCATGCGCCACCAACGGGATACAGAGGCAGAGGAATGAGATACGTAACGAAAGTATTTGCCCTGCTTTTGGCGGGGATGCTCCTTCTCTGCGGCTGTGCCTTGACCGATATTCTGATCCTGCCGCCTGCCGACACCGACGGCCCGGAGGAAACCGGCGATCCGGTGACGGACGGGGCCGTGCAGACTGAGGCTGATGGGCCTGCAGAAATAGAAGAAGAGCATTTTGCCTCTGCCGTGGAGGAGAAGGCGGCAAAGCGGATCGATGCCGCGATTGCCCGGGCCATAGAATTGCTGGATACCTTCCACGAGGAGCCCATTGCAATCTTGGAATGTGATGATTCCGCCCGCCCGAAGCAGCGGGACCTGCTGAAGGATCCTCTGTCGGTGGAAATCTATGACACACTGCTTCGGCAGATGTCGGCGTATGGCGACCTTCATTACAGCGAAAAGGACTCTCCCGGCCTGGATCTTTTCTGTATTTGTGTGTCTGCCGTGGACGCTCTGCGCATTGACCGCAATGACCTTTTCCTCTACGCGGATGTCAAGATCACCGGCAGCGAATATACCCTCAGCTACTATATGCCGGGGGATGGGTTGAGCAGCCCTTGCGATGACCGCGAGGCCATCCGCAGGGAAGTGGAGCTGTGCGATGCGGTGGTGACCCGCATCCTGGCAAAAATGCCGGAGGGGCTCACCGCCCATCAGAAATGCGCCTATTTTGCCTTTGTCCTGGCGGCGGGAACCGAATATGACCATCGGGAGGATTATCCTCTGTTTGACTATCCGGCTCATGCCGCTCTGGTGTGGGGCACCGCTGTCTGTTCGGGCTATGCGCAGGCGTTTACCCGGCTTTGCCGCGAGGCGGGGATCTCCTGCTGGTACTGCCGCGGAACCGTCCGGGGCCCCCTGGGGGACGGCCGCCATGCATGGGCCATGCTGGACACTGAGGACGGTCCCATTTATGTGGATCCGACCTGGTATGATGTACCGGAAATTTCCACGCATTATCGGGATGGGAAGGAGCAGTATCTGTTCATGACCCAGGAAGAATTTGATGAAAACGGATGCACGGTGGACAGCCGACAGTAAAAAAGGCCGCGGGGACGCACATCTTTGTGTGCGTCCCCGCGGTCTTCTTTTGCATTTTATTCGGCGGAGTAGACCCGCATTGCGGTGCCGTCATCGGCTACCAGGATGTCCCGGGGAAGACGGCAGAATTTGACGGTGACGTAGAGATCTCCCGCTGCCCCCGAGAGGTTGGTCATCTGAATGAGGTAGACCACCCAGAACCAGGAGAGGGGAACGAGAAAATTGAGCAGTGCCAACACTGCGCCCCACAGTACAACGGGGGCGAGGGCGATGACGATGTAGCTGGATTTGGGGAAGAGATCGGTACAGCCGGCGAAGGCGTAGATTCCGGTGAAGCCGTATTTGATCTTTCCGGCACCGAAGAATTTCATGGTGATGCCGTGAACCAGCTCGTGCAGGATGATATAGGCCACAGAACCCAGAGCCAGGACAGCAAAGCGGAGCGCGTAAGGACCAAGCCCATCTGACAGGTCAAAGAGGGAAGAGATGGGCACAAAGGGCAGCATGACGGCCGCCATGATCACGGCAATGACGGCGGCGATGCCGTTGACCAGAAGGGCGAGCTTTTTGTTTCCCTGCAGATCGACGGCAAATATTTCCCGATATCCCTCGGGCAGGGCGGTGCAGGCGGTTTGTTTCATGGTGTTACCTCCGGGATGTGATACCTACAGTATAGCAGAAGGGGCGAAAAAAAG
>JAFTUB010000182.1 GCA_017466495.1 Clostridia bacterium | reverse complement strand
ATACCCAGCCGCCGCCGTGGAAGAAGAGAAAAATCTCCCGGGAACGCATTTCCGCAGGGATAAAGGCACGAACGGGAATCTCCCGGCCCTCCCGCACCACCCGATGGTCCCAGGTTTGCCAGAGAAACTTCATGGCGGGATGCAGCAGCTGCTTGGCTTTCCGTTCAAGCCGGTAATTTTTTCGGATATTCAGGTCGGGATAAGAGAGGATCCGCAGGGCAGCGGCGGTCAGCGGATGTATGGGCATTGGCTTCGCTCCGTTTGCGTATAAAAATACAGTATACAGTATACCACAAATCCCCGGGGTTTTCAACCGACATCTGTAAAATTTTCATGACCGAAAAGGAGAAAAACTGCCGATTTCTGCGGTTTGGGATTTGACAAGATGAAGGAATTGTGCTATACTGAAACGGTAAAATTCACGAAAGGAAGGCCCTTGGGGGGAGGGCACAGAAAAAATGGTCAACTGTGCAATAGAAGCTCTTGCAAAATACGGAATCTCCCATGGCTTGATCGAAGAATCCGACTTTGTTTATGTGATCAACCGCATTCTTCATGCCCTCGGTCGGGATAGCTATACCCCCGCCGATCCGCAGCCCGACGGTTCTTCCATGTCTCTGCCCGAGATCCTTTCCGTTCTTACCGACGATGCCGTACAGCGCGGCCTGCTGGAAGCCGACACCACAGCACGCCGTGATCTGTTTGATACCGAGCTGATGGGGCTGCTGACTCCCCGGCCCTCGGCGGTGATCGCCGAATTTAACCGCCGCTATGCGGAGTCCCCGGAGGCGGCCACCGAATACTATTATGCCCTCAGCTGTGCCAGCAATTATATCCGCACTGACCGGGTTGCCCGCGACCGCAAATGGACGGTGGACACCCCCTACGGTGTGATGGATATTACCATCAATCTTTCCAAGCCCGAGAAGGATCCCCGGGATATTGCGGCGGCAGGGAAGGCAAAGGCATCGGGATATCCCCTCTGCGCACTCTGTCGTGAGAACGAGGGTTACGCCGGAACTCTTTCCGCCGCACCCCGTGCCAACCATCGGGTGATCCCCATTCGCATGGCCGATCAGCCCTGGTTCCTGCAGTACTCTCCCTATGTTTACTACAACGAGCATTGCATCGCCCTGTCAGCTGAGCATACGCCCATGAAGATCGATCGCAGCACCTTTGTGAAGCTGTTGGATTTTGTTTCGATCTTCCCCCATTACTTCATCGGCTCCAACGCCGATCTGCCCATTGTGGGGGGCTCCATTCTCAGCCACGACCATATGCAGGGTGGGCACTATACCTTTGCTATGGCCCGCGCTCCCATGGAGCAGGAATTCACCTTCCGGGGCTACGAGGACATTGCCGCGGGAATTGTCCGCTGGCCCATGGCGGTTATCCGCCTGCGGGGACAGGATAAGTGCCGCTTAACCGAGCTGGCCGACCGCATTCTGACGGCATGGCGGGGATACAGCGATCCCGCAGCTATGATCTTTGCCGAGACTGACGGCGTTCCTCACAACACCATCACGCCCATTGCGCGGATGCGGGACGGGGAGTATGAGCTGGATCTTGTCCTGCGCAACAACCTCACCACCGAGGAGCATCCCATGGGGCTCTATCACCCCCACAGCGAGCTGCATAATATCAAGCGGGAGAATATTGGCTTGATCGAGGTCATGGGACTGGCGGTTCTGCCCGCCCGGCTGGATCGGGAGATGCAGCGTCTGGCTGAGGTAATCCTCGCCGGTGAAGATCCTGCCAATGTGCCTGAGATTGCGCACCACGCAGCATGGTATGCCGCATTTGCGCCCAGATATCAGATTACCTCCGAGAATGTGATGGAGGTGCTGATGGAGGAGATTGGCCGCACCTTTGTCCGTGTTCTGGAGGATGCGGGCGTCTACCGCTGTGATGCAGAGGGACGTGCCGCCTTCGGCCGCTTCCTGGATACCGTCGGACGGTAAACAAAAAACAGGGGCACGGCCTGCGCCGTGCCCCTGCGGTTTTGATTTTATTCGATGTACTGATAGAAATCTTCGGGCATACTTGATTCCAGTTCTGCGAGAAATTCTTCCATGAAATTCTGGTCGATGAGAACAAGGCCCATGATGAGTACACCAAGGGCGAGAACTGCAGCAACAATGCCGCAGACCAGGCCACCGGTGGCTACGCCGGACATCTTCTGTCCCTTTCGGGAAACAATGGCCAGCACAATGGCCGCAATGCCGAGAATGAGGGGGATCCATCCCGTGCCGCCGCAGCAGCAGGTGCAGATGACAAGAGCAAGGATGCCGCAGATCAACGAGGCGATGGCCCAGCCGTTGGCGGAAGCGGGGGCAGGTGCAGCCGGGGGCACATTTGCGGGATCGTTGGGGTTAAAACCGGGGTAATTGTTCATGGGAATTCCTCCTGTTCTGAATGATTAATTTCATCATAACACAAATTGACATTTTTTGCAAGAGGTTTGCCGAGTTTTTTGAAATATGGGAAAGGGGATGAGAGAGATGCCGGAAAAAATGACCGAGCGGGAGATCCGTATTCTGCGCCGTCTTCTGGTGGGCATTGCTTGCGGCGGTGTTTTGCTGGTAGGGCTGTGCTGTCTCTATTTTGCGCTTGTGCCCAAATTTCCGTTTCTCTCGGTAGGCTGTCCTGTTCAGCGGATCTTCTGCCTGTACTGCCCCGGCTGTGGGGGGACACGGGCGGTGAAAGCTCTGCTCCGGGGAGATCTGCTGACCTCTGTGCAATCCAATCCTGTGGTGATCTGGGGCGTGGTGCTGTGCATTTGGCAGTATATCCGCATGGTGCGCGGCTATCTTCACCGTGACCGTGCCTGCTTACGGATCCCTGCCTGGAGCTGGATCAGCCTTATCGTGGTGATTCTCGGGTTCTTTGTGGTGCGGAACCTGCTTCTGGTATTTGCGGGTTACGATTATTTGGGGGATAATGCCGCTTTTTGGGCGTTTATCCGATCAAGATAAGTGTGCAAAATGTAAACGATTGCATTTTGCACACTTTTTTTGTTTCGCCCTCTTTTTTTTTGCTTCAAAATGTGGTATCATATATAGTGGATGATTATTTTATGCAGGAAGGCAGGGCGACATGGAGCTGTACATTGATGCAGAGCGGGCAGGGAAGACTGTTTTTGATGTCCTGCGCCGGGAATTGGGCTTTTCCAATCGGCTTCTTGCCCGCCTGAAGCAGGATGAGCACGGCATTCTGGTGGACGGTGAACGGGTCACGGTTCGCTATCCTCTTTGCCAGGGTCAGCGGCTGACTTTGGCGGTGGAAGACCAACGCCAAAGCGAGTCGATTCTTCCGGTTGATTTGCCTGTTTCTGTCCTCTATGAAGATGAATTTCTTTGGGGCGTGAACAAGCCCCCGGAGATGCCCACCCATCCTTCCCACGGCCACTATGACGACACTCTGGCCAATGCTTTGGCGTGGCGGGCGGCACAGCGGGGGGAACCCTTTGTGTTCCGCCCGGTGAACCGCCTTGACCGCAACACCAGCGGTGTGGTATTGGTCGCCCGTGATCAGCGGGCGGCGGGTGTGCTTTCCCGTACCATGCAGCAGAGGCAGATGAAAAAACGCTATGTTGCTCTGCTGGACGGAGAGCTTTTTCCCGATGTCGGGACCCTTTCCGCACCTATACGCCGCCGTGCCGAGAGCATCATTTTCCGGGAGGTCTGCGGCGAGGGGGAAGGGGACGAGGCCATCACTGCGTGGCGGGTGCTTGTGCGGGGCAGGGGATACACCTTGGTGGAGGCTTCCCCCGAAACCGGGCGCACCCATCAGCTCAGAGTACATTTCGCGCACCTGGGCTGCCCCATCCATGGGGATGACCTCTACGGCAATGCCGCCGAAGATATGCCGCGGCAGGCTCTGCACGCATACACCCTCGCCTTCCCTCACCCTGTCACCGGGGAGGAGATCTCCCTCACGGCTCCGCTGCCCGAGGATTTCCGCAATTTGCTTATTACCCTTTTCGGAAAGGATATCATGCCATGAACCGTACACTTCCCGCAATTCATACCGATTCCCGCAAGTCCCCGCGCCGCCTGCCCATTCCGGTGCTGGTGATTTATCTGTTGGCACTGCTCACCGGGGGAATCCATGTGGCCGCCGTTTTTCTGCCTTCCTTTGCCGACTGGTTTAACCGGTACATCGGTGCGGCAGTACGGGGGGCACTGTCCTATCTGACGGTGTGGATCCCGTTCTCCTTTGCTGAGCTTCTGCTGTTTTCCCTGCCCATCATTTTTGTGGTGATGCTCCGTCGAGCGCTGACCCACTACGGGGACAGCTGGAAGAGTGTGCTTCGTTATTGCGCAGGACTGCTGGCTTTGCTGCTTTGCTTCTATATCCTCTTTGTCTGGGGCTTCGGTACGGGCTACCACGGTTCCACCCTGGAGGAGAAGCTGGACCTTGACCGTCAGCCCGTTTCGGCAGAGGAACTGGAGGAAACTGCCCGCTGGCTGGTAGAACGCATCAAGATTGAGCAGGATGAAATTGCCTACCGTCCCGACGGCTTCTCGGTGATGCCCTATTCCCACAGCGGAATGAACAAACAGCTGATGAAAGCTTACGATACGGTTTGCGAAAATATGACTTTGTCCCCCACCTGTACAGCCGCGTCAAGCCGGTAATCCTCAGCGAGCCCTGGACCTATACCCACATTTCCGGTGTGTATACCTACTTTACCGGGGAATCCAATCTGAACATGAATTTCCCCGACTACACCCTCCCCTATACCGCCGCCCATGAGCTGGCCCACCAGCGGGGCATCGCCCGGGAGGACGAGGCAAACTTCATGGCTTTCTTGGTCTGCACGGCTTCGGAGGATCCCTATTTCCGCTACTGCGGCTATCTTAACCTGTATGAGTATGTGGCTTCCGCCCTGTACAGCGCCGACAGCGAGCGCTATTTTGCGGTGCTGGACACGGTGGACTACCGGATGCGGGGTGAGCTGATCGCCTACAGCGAATTCTTTGACCAATACCGGGAAAATGTGGTCAGCGAGGTCAGCGGTGCCATCAATGACACCTATCTCAAGCTTCAGGGGACCGAAGGTTCCAAGAGCTACGGCCGGGTCGTCGACCTGGCGGTTGCCTGGTACAAGGCCCTGAAATAAAATCCCTGATTTTCGGACGGAGGTGAAATGCCATGGGGAAACAGACCAAAAAAATTGCTCTGCTGGCGGTTTTGCTGGTGGGGGCAATGCTGTTCTGCACATTCTTTTCCCTGATCACCCGCGCCGATGACAGCCTGCCTACTCTGTACTGTAACGACGAGGTGTGGTACAAGGCTACCATCGTCCCCCTGCGCATCTATCACAGCGTGTACGTACCGATTTCGGTGTTTGAGCAGCTGGAGGGAGTTACCGTAACCACTTACGAGCGGAATAATACTGCCATGATCTCCCGCAGCGACAGCCTGTATATTTCCTTTGACTTCGCCAGCAATTCCGCTTCGGTAAAAGAGAATGAGCGTTTTTATCTCATGACCTATGCCGAGGGAGGGGAACGCTATGTCCCCCTGGTTACCACCTGTGAGTATCTGGATCTGCAGTGTGAGACCCACACCAGCGTGCTGGACGGATCCATTTCTGCCCGTATCTGCGACGGCAAGCAGACCAAAACCTTTGCTGAACTGCTCCGACGCTATAATCCCGCCGCCCTGGACGGCAAGACCGAGCCTCCCGAGACCACCGCACCCAGCCAGCCCATCGATCCCGTGGGAAATGCACTTTTTCTCACGGTGGACGGTCTGGGGGATGGGGCACGGATCCCTGCGCTCCTGGATTTGTTCGAGGAGCATGAGATCAAAGCCGCTTTCTTTATTACCCCCGAAGAGCTGGAAGGGAAGGAGAACCTGGTCCTCTCCATCCTGGCGGGGGGGCATACCCTCGGCCTTCTCGTGGAGGAGGCGGGGGCAGCCGATGCTCTCGCCGATGCCAACGAAAGGCTGATGGAGCGTTTCAAACAAACCACCCGTCTGTACCGCCTGCAGGATGGGGACGACGCGGAAGATATTCATGCCGCCCTGCGGGAGCTGGGATACGCCCATTGCGGCTGGCACCTGGATCTTGGTATGACCGAGGACAGCGTGCGGCAGACCCTCATCGATTTCCGCCGGGCGGTGAAGGGAGAGGGCAATCTGATTCTGCGCGCCTGGTGCGACGGCTTTAATACGGTGGGCTATCTGCGGGAGTTCATTTTCTCTGCCCAGGGGAAGCGAGTCTTTTCCCCCGTTACCTTAGCTTATTACGCTGCGGCAGCCTGAATGCCGCCAGCGATCAAGGAGTTTTGACTGATGAAAACCAACGAGAAAAAGAAGATCCTCATTGTGGAGGATGAAAAAAACATTGCCGAGCTGCTGGCGGTGAACCTGATGCTGGCGGGGTATGCTTACGAGGTTGCTTACGATGGCGAGGAGGGGCTGAACAAGGCTCTCACCGGGGAATTTGACCTGATCCTCCTGGACATCATGCTGCCCAAAATGAACGGATTTGAGGTTTGCACCCGGGTGCGCCGCCGCCTTTCCACCCCCATCATCATGGTGACGGCCCGAGAGGAAGAGAAGGATAAGATCCTGGGGCTGGATACCGGGGCTGATGACTATGTGACCAAGCCCTATTCCTTCAATGAGCTGCTTGCCCGCATCAAGTCCAATATCCGCCGCTCGGCAGGTGAGCTGATTGCCGCCGCCCCTGAGGAGGAGGAAAACCACACCCTGTCGGTGCGCGGGCTGGTAATCGACACGGCACGTTATGCGGTGGAGCTGAATGGTGAGCCCATTGAACTGACCAAGAAGGAGTACGATCTGCTCTGTTTTCTGGTGTCCAACCTCGGCCGCCCCTATTCCCGCGAGGAGCTGCGGGAGCAGGTGTGGGGCTATGAGGGCTTCTACGGCGATATCCGCACGGTAGACGTGACCGTCTCCCGTCTGCGCGCCAAGATCGAGGCCGACACCTCGCGGCCTGAGTACCTCTTCAACAAGCGCGGCGTCGGCTACTATATCAAATGATGGTACGGAGCTTATATGCCAAGATCATTCTGATCATGGTCATTTTCATCATTACCGTGATGAGCGTGGTGGGAACGGTTCTGCTCAACAGCGTCAACCATTTCTACACCGAGGATTTCCTGACCCAGATGGAACAGAATTTTGCGGAAGACGGTCAGCTTTATCCCGCGCTTGTCACTGCGGTGGGGGAGGAGAATTATTTGGAATCACTGAAGGCTGTCCTGCAGTCCTTCAGCGCACGGCTGGGTATCGACTCCTACCGCAACTATTATATTCTCGACGACGGCGGCACTATGCTGGACGGCTCGGATGAGGCCCTGGGGCAGACACTGCTCAAAACCGGGAATATGCTGGCCGCTATGAACGGAAGCCGGGGGAATTCCCGAACTGTCGGCGCCGAATATACCGATTATGCTATCCCTCTCTCGGGCGGAGAAAACAGCTGTATCGTTTACATCAAGGATACCCAGGAAGATATGCAGCAGCTGAACTGGATTCTGTTTTCCATCATTCTTCAGGCACTGCTGATCGGGCTTTTGATTGCCCTTTTGCTGGCCTTCTTCCTGTCCCGTGCCATTACCCAGCCTATCCGCTCTTTGACCCACGGTGCACAACTGATCGCGGCGGGAGAGTTTTCCCATGAGCTGGATGTGCACTCCACCGATGAGATCGGTACGCTCACCGACACCTTCAACCATATGAAGCAGGTGCTGAAAAGCACCCTGGATGAGGTGGAGGGTGAGCGCGCCAAGCTGGAAACCGTTTTTGCCTGCCTGGCCGACGGCGTGATCGCCTTTACCGATGACGGTAAGCTGCTGCACCTCAATGAGAGCGCGGCACAGCTGCTGGAGGAGGGAGAGATCTCTCCCAACGCAGAAGATTTTAACCTGGAAAAGCTGCTGGATCTTTTTTCGATCGCCTATCGGGACGGACGGTTTGAGAACCGCGGCGAGGGGGAAGTCACTGCCAATGAGACCGCCGAGGGTGAAGCAACCTTTGGAGGTGTAGTCTTTGCAGGACGCGTGCTTGAGGTGACCTTTGGCCGCATCCGCTACAATGAGGACAGCAAGATGCACAGCGGTGTCATCACGGTCATTCATGATATGACCGGCCGCTATGAGTTGGACAAGTCCCGCCGGGAGTTTGTGGCCAATGTGTCCCATGAGCTTCGCACCCCTCTGACCTCCATCAAGGGTGCCTGCGAGACGCTTCATGATCATCCCGAACTGCCCGACGAAATCAAAAACCGGTTCCTCGAGATGGCCATCTCGGAGAGTGACCGCATGACTTCCATTGTACGGGATCTGCT
>JAFTUB010000181.1 GCA_017466495.1 Clostridia bacterium | reverse complement strand
TTTTGGACAAAAGTTTGGTATACTATACCCGGTAAAACAAAAGCACCCGGTGTCTTGACCGAGTGCAGATGGAGCTGGTGATGTGACTCGAACACACGACCTGCTGATTACGAATCAGCTGCACTACCGACTGTGCTACACCAGCGAACAGATCTATTATACTATAAAAAACAGATTTTGTCAAGAGGGAACTTCATGAATTTATGTGATTTGGGAACCATCAAGCAGATCATGGCGGCCCACGGGCTGACCTTCCGAAAGGAGTTCGGACAGAACTTTCTGACCCGCCGCACGGTGGTGGAGGACATCGCCGATAACTGCTGTGATGACGAAAACAGTACCATTCTCGAGATCGGCCCGGGCATCGGTGCTCTGACCCAGGAGCTTGCGCTCCGTTTCCGTCGGGTCATTGCTCTGGAGATCGACCGTGGGCTGATCCCCGTCCTCCACGGGACCCTGGCCGAATATGATAACATCGAGCTTCATAACGGCGACGTGATGGAGACCGATCTGGCCGAACTGTTGGCTCCCGCCTTTGCCGAGGGTAAGGTGTCGGTGTGCGCAAACCTGCCCTATTACATCACCACGCCCATTCTGATGAAGCTGCTGGAGAGCGGACTGCCTTTTGACAGCATTACCGTTATGGTGCAGGCCGAGGTAGCTGCCCGTCTTACCGCTGCGGCGGGAAGCGGGGATTACGGCGCCATTACCGCAGTGCTGGGGTATTATGGCCGGGCAGAGCGGCTCTTTACCGTGTCCGCCGGCAATTTTGTCCCGCCGCCGAAGGTCAATTCTGCCGGGGTGCGCATTGATCTGTGGAAGGAGCGCCCCTGGCAGCCCTGGAGCGAGGAGATTTTCTTCCGCACGGTGAAGGCCGCATTTGAGCAGCGACGAAAGACCCTGGTGAACGCCCTTTCCTCCGGTTTTTCCGAGCTGGGGAAGGAGGCCATCACCGAGGCGGTGACGGCCTGCGGTCACCGCCCCGACATTCGCGGAGAGAAGCTGGACGTGGCGCAGTTTGTCGCCCTCTCCGACCGCCTGTATGATCTGCGGGCGGGAAAATAAGCCTGTGTGCAAGAAAAGATGCCGTACAGATGTACGGCATCTTTTTTCATATTCCGATTACGGTCTGCGCGTCGCGGAAGCTGCGGATGATTCGGGTGACTCCGCCGGCCTCGGCGTAGAAGGCATCCCCCTCGGTTTCGTTGAGGGCGATGATGTGGTGGATCCCCGCCGCATGGGCTGAGCGGACACCACCCAGAGAATCCTCGAAGACGATGCAGTCCTCGGGAGTCACACCCAGCCGCTCCATGGTGAGCAGGTAGATGTCGGGCGCGGGCTTGCCTGGATAGGTCCCGTCGTCGTAGATGATCTGCGCGGGGGAGAACCAGCGGTCCAAATGAAAATGCTCCATGTAAAAGTTCAGATTCACCAGGGGAGAGCCGGTGGCAATGGTCATGGGGATCTGCTTGGCCTTGAGGGTGTCCAGAAATTCCTCCAGCCCCTCCACCAAATGGAAGCGATCGGGGTCCAGCAGGCACTGGCGGCGGTACTCCGCCTCCTTCTCCATGGTCAGCTCCTCGATCCGCTCCGGCGAAATATCCCCGAAATAGCGGTGGAAAATGTCCACATTGGCCTGACCGATAACATTGCGGTCCAGCTCCTCACGGCTCACATCCCGCCCAAGCCGCTTCGGCATGAACACGTGCCAGGCGCGGTAGTGCATCTCGGTGTCGAAGAGCATGGTCCCGTTGAAATCAAAGATGATGGCTTTCATACTTGCTTAATCAGCTTCTCCTCCCATTTTGCCAGCTCGGCCATCTTTTCGGGGATGGCGATCTGCTGCGGACAGTGGATGGCGCATTCTCCGCAGGCCACGCAGTTGCGGGCGAGGGTAGCGGGATCTGCCTCATTCAGCGCCTTGGCATACTTTCCGCGGCGCTTGTTCATGGCAAATTCATTGAAGTGGGCGAACATGGCGGGGATATCAACGCCTGCAGGGCAGTCCATGCAGTAGCGGCAGGCGGTGCAGGGAATGACATCCTTCATGCGCCATTCGTGGGCTGCGCGGGCAAGAAGGGCATCCTCCTCCTCGGTGATGGGCTCAAAATCCGAGAGGGTAGCCAGGTTGTCCTTCAGCTGGTCAAGGTTGGACATGCCGCTGAGCACGGTCAGTATGTTGGGTTTGGTGGCGGCGTAGCGGATGGCCCAGCTCGCAATGGAGGCATCGGGACGGGCTGCCTTGAGCATTTCATTGGCAGAGGGGCAGATATCAGCCAGCGCACCGCCGCGGACAGGCTCCATGACGATGCAGGGAATGCCGTGCTCCTCCAGGATCTCGTACTGACGGCGGGCATCCTGGATCACCCAGTCAGCATAGTTGAGCTGAATCTGGGCGAAGTCCCACTCATGTGCCTCGACGATTTGCTCCAGTACCTCGGGGGTATCATGGAAGGAGAAGCCCAGATAGCGGATCTTGCCCTCGGCCTTTTTCTTCTGCAGGAAGTCATAAAGTCCCATCTCCTCGGCCATGGCGAAGTGCACCTTGTTCTGGGAGTGGCAGAGATAGAAATCGATGTAGTCGGTCTTCAGGCGGCGCAGCTGCTCGGTGAAGATCTTCTCCAGGTCGGCCGGCTCTTTGGCCATCCAGATGGGCATCTTGTCGGCGAGATAATAGCTTGCGCGGTCATGGTCGGCCAGCGCATCTCCGAGAAAACGCTCGGAATCGCCGTCGTGATACATATACGCGGTGTCGATGTAGTTGACCCCGTGGGCAAGGGCGTAGTCGAGGATCGCCTTTGCGGGAACATCATCGATTTTGCCTTCCTCGGGGTTGACGCGGGGCAGGCGCATGGTACCAAGCCCCAGCAGGGAAATCTGCAGGGGGGTGTTCTTGAAGCGGCGGGTTGTCATAGGCATGATAAATTCCTCCGTTGGTTCAATTAGATTTTGAGTCAATAGTGGGGAAATCGGCGGGTTGATTTCCCAATTCGCGAATGAATGCGCAAATGTTCTCGGTGGCATTGGGGCGGCGAATCTGTTCAATCGCTTCCCGCATCAGTGCAATGCGATTGGGCGAGGAGAGAAGCTGCCAGATGGCCTCGTCCAAAGGGAAAGTTTCGGTGACGGCCATAGCCGCCCCCTGATTGAGCAGAAACTCGGTGTTGCGGTCCTCCTGCCCGGGGATGGGATTGACAATGATCATGGGCAGGCGCTTGGCCAGAGCTTCCGAGGTAGTCAGTCCGCCGGGCTTGGTGATGATGGCATCGGCGGCGTCCATCAGGCGGTCCACTTCGTTGGACCAGCCAATTACCAGGGTGGGTTTGCGATGTTCCATGGCATCCAGCTCCGCCTTTGCCTTCTCATTGCTGCCGCAGACGGCGATCAACTGGAATTCCCGATCCACCGCGTAGAGCTGCTCCACCGTTTCGGTGATATTGCCGTAACCCATGCTCCCGCCCATGAGCAGGAGGGTGGTACGGTCAGGGTCGAGCCCAAGGGAGCGCCGCACCGCGGCAGCGTCTTCCTTCTTTGCAAATTTGGGGTGGATGGGAATGCCCATGGGCAGAATCTGCTCGGCGGAAAAGCCCTTCTTTTGTGCCTGACAGAGCAGATGGTCACAGGCGGTGACCACGTAATCCAGGTGAACAGCTTCCTCCCAGTATGGGTGGAAGACGAAGTCGGTGAGAATCCCCACCGTCTTTGCCCGCAGGCCGTGCTCCACCTTGATCACATCCAGGATGATTCCGGCGAAGATGTGGGTGTAAATGATCACATCGGGGTCGTAGATAGCGATGTATTTGCGCAGCTTCCGGGAGAGCAGGCGGCCGTTGAGGCGGGTCTGTGACCGGTCATCGGCGGTACGTTTACGTTTCTCAGCCAGGCGGTAGCCTTCTTCAAAGGCGATCTTTGCCTTCGAGGTGATGAACAGATATCCCTCGGAAACGGCGCGGGAGAGTAATTTGCTTGAATATTCGAAGGTGTCCAAAACGCGGCATTCCACACCTTGGTTGGTGAAGCAGGACTGAATCGCATTGGCGGTGGAGTTGTGGCCTCCTCCCGCCGTAATGGAAAGAACCAATACACGCATGGGACGGAAATCCTTTCAGGAAAAAATATACACCTTAATCATAGCAGATTTGGGGAGAAAAGTCAAGGAAAATCGAAGGTCTGCCGCTTCTGCGGCAGACCCTCGATCAGTCAGTCATGACGGTTGTATGAAAAAAGTGTTCCTGAAAGCTTACTGCTGTCAGGATCTCTTCGGGGGTGAAGCACAGACCGGCCGGGGCGACCACCCACTTTTCTTCGCAGTCATCGGCGCGGTGAAGGATAGCGATCAACTCTCCGGTGAAGCGGGGCAGGGGAAGATCAACACCGAGAATGTAGGCATCCTGTTCTTTTTTGTTGGAGGTGGGGATGCCCTCCACATAGCCGTAATTAACAGGATAGATCAGCTCGGGGTACTCGGGGTGAGCACTGCCCATTGGACGATCGATGGTAACTGTGACCGTATCATGCAGCTTATACACAGTTGAACTCCCTTCCTGCATCGAATAAGAAATTCCCGAATCCTCTTGACAGGACGGGAATAATCGTGTATAATAAAAAACGAGTAAAGAAATATGAAACAATACCCCATTTTCAATATCATTATACCACAATTGAGGAGGAATGTCAAGGTGAAGGACGAATTGTTTACAAATAATTCACATTTTCTCCCCTCTGTACGGGAATTGGGCGGACTTTTCGCACAAACCGCTGCGGAGAGCCTGCAGGAGGTTAACCGTGAGACCGTCCGGTACGGTCTGACACTGACCCATGAGGAGGTGGCCGCGGTGGTGCTGGCACGGCGGGAAGCGCTGGCCGATACGGGGCGGGTGGATTTTTCGGGGGAGCTGCCTGCCAAGTTTGCCCGGGCCTTCTGTGACTCTCCCTATGTTTCCCCCGGGGAGTGGGCTTCTCTTTTGGGCGAGTTGATTCTGCTCTTTTACGAGGCCAAGAACAGCTTCGATCCTGCCTGTGTGCGAGGGAAGAATGTCTATGCCATGGCGGACGATGCTCTGATCGCCCGGATGCGGCGATGGTTTGACTACCCCGCCCGGGGATCGCTGGACTGCCTGGCTGATCTGCTGTTGGGGATGGCCGACCGTCTGCACCATGGGCTGGATGCCGACGAACCCGACCGCCGCACCCTGCTGTTTATGGGACTGGATGCCGACGGATGGCTGGATGCCCGTCCCGAGGAACTGCTTTGGAATACGGAAGGGGAGGATACCTCCCTGATATCCCATATTCTTGATCACGATTGAAAGGAGATATGCCATGTCTGAGCTGATTCGTTCTTCTGTTATCAATCCCGCCTGGCTCAAGGAGGAGGACTATCTCCGCACTTTGCTTTGGGCGGCATCCTCCCGTGAACTGATGGATCAGCGCGACCTGTCCCGCATTGCCGAGCAGTTTTTGCTTTTGATTGCCGCTGAGGCTACCGCTTTTACCCAGAGGAGCAGCTCTTCTCTGCCGGGGGATCAGGTGGAGATGCTTCATGCATCGGTGTGCTATGTGACAGGACTTGCGCTGATGCCCATGGAGCCTGACGATGCGGTGGAGAGGCTGAAGCGTGATCCGCTGAAGGAGATTTTCCTGGCGGGGCGGGGGGTCCTCGACCGTAAGATCCGCGCAGTGGCTCGGTTTATGCCGATTTTGCGCGCATCGCTGCTTCCCGTGGAGCACGCGCCCTATCAATTTGCCTCTCAGCACGCAGATCGCGCTTTCTTTCACAGCTATGACAGCCGATTTGCCGCGCACAGGCTGGATTGGATCCCGGCATATCTGCCCTGCTTGCCCCTGACGCAGGCGGGCGGGATCCTGTATCTGCAGGATTATCTGCAGGCCCTGCACACCGAAAATCTCATTTGCCGCGGCGTGCCGGCCGAATGGTTTGCACAGTGCGCGGGAGATGAGCTGGAGGATCACAACATCTGCGCGCTTCTGCTGGATAGGATGCGTGCGGTCAGCGATACCGATGGCATCATTGCACGCCTTGGCCTGCAGGGTAAGGCAGAGACCTACGCACGGCAGTATCTGGCACAGTTTTCGCCCCAAGGGGTAGACAAGACGGCCGGAAATGTGATAGAATAAACATAGAGACCAACGCCGAATGATTGGGAAAGGATGATCCATATGTCGAAATATCTTATGGCCCTGGACCAGGGCACCACTTCCTCCCGCTGTATTCTCTTTGATACGGCCGGAAATATCTGCTCTATGGTGCAGAAGGAGTTCCGTCAGATCTACCCCCGTGAGGGCTGGGTGGAGCATGATGCCGCCGAGATCTGGTCGACCCAGGCATCGGTTGCCCAGGATGCCCTGCGCAGGATCGGTGCAACAGCGGCTGATGTCGCTGCCATCGGTATCACCAATCAGCGGGAAACCACGGTGGTGTGGGACAAAAAAACAGGCATACCCATCGCCAATGCCATTGTCTGGCAGTGCCGCCGTACCGCCGCCGAATGCGACCGCCTTAAGGCCGAGGGGTACGGAGAGATGATCCGTGCCAAAACCGGCCTGCTCATCGATGCCTATTTCTCGGCCACCAAGGTGAAATGGCTCCTCGACCATACCGAGGGCGCGCGGGAGCGTGCCGAGCGGGGCGAACTGCTCTTCGGTACCATCGACACTTGGCTGATGTACAACCTCTCCGGCGGGAAGATTCACGCCACCGATTACTCCAACGCCGCACGGACCATGCTCTTTAATATCCATACTTTGGAGTGGGACGAAGAGCTGCTGGCGCTGTTCGATATTCCCCGGGCCATGATGCCCCGGGTCTGCCCCTCTTCGGGGGTGTTTGGTGATACCGCTGCGTCTGTCTTCGGCAGCCCCATCCCCATTGCCGGCGTGGCAGGCGACCAGCAGGCGGCCCTTTTCGGGCAGTGCTGCTTCTCGGCGGGGGACGTAAAGAACACCTACGGCACCGGCGGTTTCCTCCTGATGAATACGGGGGAGACGGCAGTCACCTCCGACGACGGCCTGCTGACCACCATTGCCTGGGGCATTGGCGACAAGGTCAACTATGTGCTGGAGGGCTCGGTCTTCATCTGCGGCGCCGCCATTCAGTGGCTGCGTGACGGGCTCCGCTTGCTGGAGTCGGCCGCAGACAGCGAATACATGGCAAGCAAGGTTCCCGACAGCGGCGGGGTATATTTGGTCCCCGCTTTTGTGGGGCTCGGGGCACCTTACTGGGATCCCTACGCAAGAGGAAGCATCTTTGGTCTGACCCGTGCCACCACCAAATATCACCTCATCCGCGCTGCCCTGGAATCCATGGCTTATCAGACCGCGGATGTCATCGCCTCCATGGAAAAGTCGGGGATCAAGCTGGGCTCGCTGAAGGTGGACGGAGGCGCATCGGCCAACAATCTTCTCCTGCAGTTCCAGGCGGACCTGCTGGGCGCAGAGCTGGTCCGTCCCGCCTGCATTGAAACCACAGCCCTCGGCGCGGCACTCCTGGCCGGCCTTGCGGTGGGCTGCTACGCTTCGCTGGATGAGATCAAGGGCATTTGGCGCGCCGATCGAACCTTTACCGCCGCCATTACGGCAGAAGAGCGGGCAGAGCGCAAGCAGGGCTGGGCAAGAGCCGTCAGCCGCACCCTCGGCTGGAAGGAGCCGTAACCCCCATGATAATGACCACCGGGGAGCGCAGACAAATTCTGCTTCATCGCCAGCACTTGACTCATCCTGTCGACCGCCTGAGTGTTGTTCGTGATCTATGCGGCTTGCAGGCTCAGTTTATGGTCAATGCTCGGCACGCGCTGGCCATCCGCTGTGCCGAGCCGATCACCGAGGAAAATTTCGGGGAAGGACTGGTCAAAAACTGGACTGTCCGCGGAACGGTACATATTTTCGCTGCCGACGATCTTCCGCTGTTCAAACATGGTTCTGCCCGTTACCGAAGCATGGATTTTTCCAATTATTGTCGTTACAGCTCGGGGGAGCCGATTCTGACCTGCGAGCAGTATCGCCGTTGGGCAGAATTTATTGTCCGGCAGGTGGCAGAAGGTATTCGTGAGCGTGAAACGCTGAAAACTGTCTGCGCCGCCCATGGTATGACGCAGGATGAGTTGGACTGTTTCTTTGACCAGTGGGGCGGAGGAATGCGTGAACTGTGTGAGCGAGGATTTCTCAATTATGTTGTGCAAGAAAAGAAAGCATTTGCGCTCTGCCCGCCCTTTACTCCCATGGATACGGCAGATGCCGAGCGGGAGATGGTGTGTCGTTATTTTACCCACTATGGGCCGGCCACACTTCGGGATGCTGCTTACTTCTTTGGCTGGGCGCAGACGAAGATTAAGGGGATCCTGCAGACTCTGCCCGTGACGTGTGTTACGGTTGAAGGCAGCGAATGTTTCTATCTTGGTGCGCTGCCTGCCGATTGTGCTGATATTCCGCACTGTCTGCTGTTGGCGGGCTTTGATCCTCTGATGCTTGGCTACCGCAAGGAGGACAACATTTTTCTTCCCTCTGAATACCTGCGGGGAATCTTCAACCTGGCGGGGATCGTGATGCCGCCAATTTTGCTGGACGGCCGCGTTGTGGGGCGATGGCGACACAAAGGAAAGCGAATTACCGTTGAATC
This sequence comes from Clostridia bacterium, assembly GCA_017466495.1. Taxonomy (GTDB): domain Bacteria; phylum Bacillota; class Clostridia; order Oscillospirales; family CAG-272; genus SIG693. The sequence goes on along the minus strand of JAFTUB010000181.1, from coordinate 1,250 downwards.
TTTTGAATCTCTTGACGGAACTGCCAAATGTGCCAGTAGCGATGTTGTACAGCAGGATTATCCCAACTTGCACCGCCTTGACTTCGCTGATTGAGCGCAGGTATAATTTCTCCCTGTAAGGGTAACCCTATACATAAACCAACGCCTCCCGTATGGCTGCGGGAGGCGTTTTTTCAGGGGGTAATTATGTTCAATATTCAAAAATGCGCGGTCATCGGCTGCGGCTATGTGGGGGCAACTACCGCATTTTCGCTGATGCAGAGCGGGCTCTTCTCCGAGATGGTTCTGCTTGATGTGAATCACAAAAAGGCGGTGGGAGAGGCCATGGATCTGATGCACTGCCTGCCTTTCCTCGCCCCCAGGCAGATCTATGCCGGGGATTACAGCGACCTGCGTGATGCGGCGCTGATTATCATCACCGCCGGGGCGGGGCAGCGGCCGGGTGAAACCCGGATCGACCTGGCACATCGTAACGCCGAGATCTTCCGTGACATTGTGGGGCAGATCATGCAGTACACACGGGATGCCATCCTGCTGGTGGTCACCAATCCCGTGGATGTTCTCACCTATATTACCCTCCGCATCTCGGGATATCCCCCCAACCGTGTCATCGGTTCGGGGACTGTGTTGGATACGGCGCGTCTCAAGCATTTGGTGGGACGGGAGCTCGGCGTGGACAGCCGCAATGTGCACACCTTTATCATCGGCGAACACGGGGACAGCGAGCTGCCCGTCTGGAGCTCGGCCAATGTTTCCGGCATCGACCTGAATCATTTCTGTGACATCTGCGCCACCTGCGGCGGGGAGACCGAGATTTTGCGCCCCCTCTTTGAGGAGGTGCGGGACAGCGCCTATCACATCATCGAGGCCAAGGGCGCGACCTACTATGCCATCGCCTTGGCCGTTACCCGCATTGCCGCTTCCATTGTGCGGGATGAGAACTCTGTGCTTCCCGTGTCCACCCTGGTCAACGGCCATTACGGATTGTCCGATGTCTGCATGGGGTTGCCCGCCATCGTCGGCCGTGACGGCGTGCGGGAGGTGCTGGAAATTCCCCTCAACGAGGAGGAAAGCCGAAACCTGCAAGCCTCCGCCGCCAAGCTCAAGGATGTCATCGCCCGGCTCGGTGTTCTGGAACGCGTATAACCTTCATCCCGTGTTTCGTCGAAAGTTTTCGCGGACGATGGGGAACGGCGTGTACCGTTGGCGATAATTTGAAGCTCAATTTATGCCGTTCCGAAATATTCCTC
>JAFTUB010000180.1 GCA_017466495.1 Clostridia bacterium | reverse complement strand
CAGTATTGTATTTACTCTGGTTGGACTGGCCGGGGCGATCATTTGCGTGGTCGTGTTTATCCAGCTGATGGGAGGCGATTTCTCCCTGTTCAAGTCTGCCGCATAACTCGATTGAGACAGAACATAAGAAAGGTTCGGAATTTTTATGACAGATATGATTAAAAATGTCCTTTGGGTAGCCTTCATTTCCATGGTGCCCGTTATCGAGCTGCGCGGGGCTATCCCGGCCGGTACCGCACTTGGCCTGCCGTGGTATCTGAATATGCTGGCCGCTGTCGTGGGCAACTGTATTCCCGTGCCCTTCATTCTGCTCTTTATCCGCGGGATCCTGGATTGGATGAAGCGCTGCCCCCTCCGACTCTTTCAGAAAATCGCCCTTTGGCTCGAGCAGAAGGCGGAGAAGCATCGGGACAAAGTCGATCAGTTTGCCTTTTGGGGAATTTTGATCCTGGTGGCCATCCCGCTGCCCGGGACGGGCGCATGGACGGGTGCATTAGTTGCTGCTCTTTTCCGTGTAAAGCCCAGGATTGCTGTTCCTGCCATTCTTTTGGGTGTCGTGGGTGCTGCGATCATTGTCACGCTGATCAGCTACGGCGTTCTCTCGGCGCTGGAATTTCTGCTTTAATCTGTGGTGACCATCGATTGAAAAGATTTTCAAACCGCCGCTTCGTATACCGAAGCGGCGGTTTTTTCCTTGACAGACCGTGCGCGGCGGTGATATAATATCTGCAGACATCCGGTGAAAACGAAGGAGACCAAGACCATGGACATTGTTGAATTGAAGCGGATCAACGGCGAATCATGCTCCTGCGGCAGAGAACATCAGGTCGCGGCGCGAATCTGCTGCGGCCGGGGCGTGCTGAGTTCGCTTGTGGAGATTCTGCGGGAATATCACGCCCAAAAGGTGTTCTTGCTCAGTGACCGGAATACCCACCGCGTTGCCGGCGAGCAGGTACTGGCTCTCCTTGCCGAGGGCGGAATTGCCTGCACCGATTACATGATTGCCCAAGACCGTCCGGAGCCCAATGAGGTCAGTGTCGGCTCGGCGGTGATGCATTATGACGATTCTGCCGATGTGATCGTCGCCGTCGGTTCGGGTGTCATCAACGATATTGGTAAGATCCTCTCCGCCACGGCAAACAAGCCCTATATTATCGTAGCCACCGCGCCGTCCATGGATGGCTACGCTTCCGCCACCTCTTCCATGACGCGGGACGGACTGAAGGTTTCAATTCCCTCCAAAACCCCCGATGTGATCATCGGTGATACCGAGATCCTGCGGCAGGCACCCATGCATATGCTCAAGGCGGGGCTGGGGGATATGCTGGCGAAATACGTCAGCATCTGCGAGTGGCGCATCGGCGCATTGGTGACGGGGGAGTATTACTGTGAGACGCTTGCGGAGCTGGTCAGAACGGCCCTGCGAAAGTGTATTGATCACCGCGAGGGGCTTCTGCGGCGGGAGGATGCCGCGGTGGAGGCTGTATTTGCCGGCCTGGCGATCTGCGGGATTGCCATGACCTATGCCGGGGTGTCAAGACCGGCTTCCGGGGGAGAACACTACCTCTCTCATATTTGGGATATGCGTGGACACGAATTCGGTACGCCGGTTGATCTGCACGGAATTCAGTGCGCCATTGCCACTCGGATGACGGTTTCGCTTTACGAAAAGCTCAAGCAGATCACGCCCGACCGGGCGAGGGCGCTTGCTCATGCGCGGGAGTTTGACTATGCGCAGTGGAGCGAGGAAATGCGCGCATTCCTCGGCAGAAGTGCCGAGAGCATGATTGCCCTGGAGCAGAAGGAAGGGAAGTATGCCCCCGCTGCCCACGCCCTGCGCCTGGAGCGCATTCTCGACCATTGGCAGGATATTCTCGCTGTCATCGAGGAGGAGCTTCCCACTGCCGACGAGTTGGATGCTGTTTTGGCAGCCATCGAGATGCCGAAGACACCGGCGGAGATCGGCATGGATCCTGCAGCGCTTCCCATGGCCTTCAAGGTATCCAAGGATATTCGTTTCAAATATGTGCTGGCACACCTCTGCTGGGATCTGGGGATCCTGGATGAGATGGCGGACACACTGTGAAAAAAGGAACTGCTGCGTAAGCGGCAGTTCCTTTTTCGGTCACGTTCCCTCGGTGGAGAGTGCCTTTGCCGTCTCCAGCAGAGCGGTCCAGCGCTCCTCGCCCCGGACGCAGTCAAATCCCGGCCAGCCGGTTGGCTGCATCATGATGGCAGAGAGATCGTGCAGGCAATAGCGGATGCCCAGCAGATGCGGGTAACGCTTTCCATTGGGCAAAACGAGCCCCGCCTTGTCTTTGAGAATCCTGGTCTCACCGAAGAAGAGGGGATTGCCCAATGCCAGCGGTGCCTCGCGGGGGATCTTTGCCCAGCGTTCTGCCAAGGTAAGAGCACGTTCCAGGTAGGCATAGCCCGTGTCCTTTTCCGCCAGACAGAAGTGCACCGAAGCCAGGGCGCGATAGGCAAAGCCATACTCACAGATCCAGCCGTCGGGGATATCGTTGTCCTCCCGGCGGCCCGTCAAACCGTCCAGCATTTGTACATACATGGTGTACCACGCCAGCGCCTCATGGGGATTTTTGTGCTTGGGGTGATGTGTCAGACGGTCGATGGTGTGTGCAGCGCGGAGAAAGTTTCCGGCATAACGGTAGATCCAGCGCTGCTCCTCGTCTCCCATGAGCTGATAGCGCTTTTCCAGTGTATCGAGCTTCTCCTCATGCCAGAATTCGGTGTCCCGGCGGAACCAGTTTTCAATCTCGTCCTCAGGGCAAATCAGACACATCTGATGCACCGCACGGCGACGGGAGTTGCTGTCGCTGCATTCGCGGAGGATGCGCTCGGCGATCTCCCGCAGCAGCGGCCTGTATTCCTCCAGCTTATCCCGATGATAGAGATTGATTATGTTCATCAGCGAGGTAGCAACGTGCCAGTTGCGAGGATATTTTTTGTGATACTTCAGCCCAAGGGCAAGCCGCTCATCATGGGAGCATCGGTTCAGGACATTGAAATAATTCTTCTGCACATCCTCCTTTGCGCTGATCTCGTCATTGCCGATCAGCTCATCCACCGTCACCTCAAAATAGTTGGCGATGGTGGGGAGAAACGTAATGTCGGGATAGCCGTCGCCGCACTCCCATTTGGACACCGACTGGGGAGAGATGCCGAATACCTCGGCCAGCGCCTCCTGGGTCATATTGCGATCCTTGCGGTATTTCTTCAGCCGTTCTGCAATCATCAGTTCCATGTTGTTCTCCTTTCTGTGTGATTGTGGTGAATGTTCGTGTTCACGACGGGCCCTGTCGCTGTTAATATGATACCACAGGAGAGGGCGGAATACAATAACCGCATATTTGCGGAATTTCCCACGAAACGTGGAGAAATCCGTTTGTCAGTGGATTTTCTTCGGTCGGCGTAGGCCAAACTGTATGATCTCTGCAAAAATCATAGCGCAGCTACAGTTTTTCCCTGCGTCTGCTCATTGGATTATTCTGCAAAATGTGCTATACTATAATCACAAAAGCGCTTTTGAATCTCATTTTGGAGGCAGATATATGTCTATCGGAACCACCATCAAAAAACTTCGTCGCGATCGGAACATGACCCAGGAACGGCTGGCAGAGCATCTCGGGCTCACCGCCAACGCCATCTCCCAGTGGGAGTGTGACCGCACCGCGCCGGATAT
>JAFTUB010000179.1 GCA_017466495.1 Clostridia bacterium | reverse complement strand
TGAAAATATACAGATTTTTCACCAAAATTCACAAGAAAAAATGAACAAATAGACGGGAATGAAATCGTGAATTTTGAACGAGAAAAAATGGTGTTTCGATGAATTTTGAACAAAAAACATATTGAAATTTTGGTCAAAACGCATAGTATATTTTCAATGTCTGTGAAAGCTGTGAAAAAATTTTGAAAAATCTATTGACAATTTTGGAATTTATGTTATAATGTATATGGTAAAGTTCGGAAATGCAATCTGCGCTGATTTTCGGTGGACCGAAAAGGCGTATTGTATGGAGCGATTCTTATGACGGATCGGTCAAAGGAACCTCTTTCCCGCCACGAGTTGCGACAGCTGCTTTTGGCTGTGCGCCGCGGTGAGGAAGGGGCGTTTTCCTGTCTGTACGGAAGATATCTTCCCCTGGTGCTTCGTCTGAGTACCGAGTTTGTTCCCCGTTATGCCTCCGATGCCGATGCCGAGGACTTCCGTCAGGAAGCCATGCTGGCACTCTATCGGGCAGCACTGGCCTACGATCTGGACCAGCGTGAGGTGGAGTTTGGGCTTTTCGCCAAGATCTGCATCACCAATCGGTTGGTGGACCGTCTGCGCGCCCTGGAGCGGTACTGGAAGAACGAGGGAAATGCAGGGACAGATTCCGCAGACCCTGATGTCACTCCTGATCCCGCCGGGAGCGGCGATCCTGCCGCGCGTTTGATGGATAACGAGGCGGTTCGCGCACTGAATGCCGTGATCGACCGTCATCTTTCGGTCTATGAGCAGCGGGTGTTTCGGATGTATCTGTCCGGTTACAGTGCCGGGGAGATCGCATCGGCCATGGGACGGGAAGAGAAGTCGGTCAGCAATGCCATCTACCGGATTCGCAGAAAGCTGAAGGCTTTACTGAACACATTATAATATGCCCGGGTAGCTTAACAAAGAGCGTTGTTTTCTCAAAGGTGTCGGTTGGAATCCGTCTATGGGCAATAATCACCAATTTTTTTAAGTGAGGTAAGAAGCTATGTACCAAGACAAGACCCTTGTATGCAAGGAGTGCGGCCAGGAGTTCGTATTTACTGCAGGTGAGCAGGAATTCTACGCCGAGAAGGGCTTCCAGAACGAGCCCCAGAGATGCAAGGCATGCCGCGACCAGAGAAAGAACGCAGGCAAGGCAAACAGAGAGATGTTCACTACCGTATGCGCAGCTTGCGGTAAGGAAGCTCGTGTTCCTTTCCAGCCCTCTGAGGACAGACCTGTCTTCTGCAGCGAGTGCTACGCAGCACGCAAAGGCGAGTAATTCTCTTACATCGTCGTCGCAACGAGCCGCTCATTGAGCGGCTCGTTGCTTTTTTAATCCCCATCAAAACAAAATTGCAGTGTTTGCCGCTTTATCACGGCAAAACGGCAAAGAATTGGACAATTTGTGAATTTTTTCTTGACTTTTCCCGCAGAAAGCGTATAATATAAGATAAGTGCAGCAATGCACATATCGCTTTGGAGGATAAGAAAATGAAACGCACTTTTATCAAGCTTATGGCAGTATGTCTGACTCTGCTCATGACGCTTCCCATGCTGTCTGCCTGCGGCGGCTCCGATGAGGAGATTGTCATCGGTGCTATCGGCCCCCTGACCAGCGGCGCAGCTACCTACGGCACTTCGGTCAGAAACGGTATTCAGATTGCCGTGGACGAGATCAACGCAGCCGGCGGCGTGAACGGTGTCAAGCTGAAGCTGGAATTCCTTGATGACGAAGGCGATTCCGCAAAGGCTAAGACTGCTTTTGAAAATCTGATGGACAAGGGCATGGATGTGCTCATCGGCTGTGTAACCTCCGGCCCCTCCGTTGCCATCAACGACCTGGTCCTGGAAGAGGGCATTCTGCAGATCACCCCCTCTGCTTCTCAGAAGGAGGCTGCGCAGAACCCCAATTCCTTCCGTCTCTGCTTCACCGACCCGCTTCAGGGTACTACCATGGCTGAGTATGCCTACAACACCCTGGGCTACCGCAAGGCCGCTGTGGTCTACAATCAGGACGACAGCTACAGCACCGGTATCCTTGAGACCTTCCGCGCTAAGTTCACCGAGCTGGGCGGTACCGTTGCGGTAGAAGCTCCCTTCTCCAACTCCACCGAGGATTTCAGTGCTCATGTGACCAAGATTCAGGACACCGACGCGGACTATGTCCTGCTCCCCTTCTACAATGATATGGCTGCCAAGTTCCTGACTGCAGCTGCTGCCAAATCCCTGAGCCTGCCGCTCATCGGTTCCGACGGTATGGACGGTATCCTCAATTACCTGCAGGGTGAGGACGCTAAGCTGGCCGAGGGGCTGATCTACCTGACTCCCTTCATTGCCAGCGACCCCGACGAGAAAATCCAGAAGTTCGTTGCCACCTATACCGAGCGCCATGGCGATGCTCCCGACCAGTTCGCAGCAGACGGCTATGACTGTGTCTATGTGATCAAGGCCGCACTGGAGAAGGCAGGCGTGACCTCGAATGAAATCGACAACGCCGCGCTGATCGCCGCCATGAAGGAGATCACCGTGGACGGTCTGACCGGTTCGGTTTCCTTTGACGAGAACGGCGAGCCCATGAAGGGTGCCAAGTTCGCAAAGGTGGAGAACGGCCAGTACGTTGCAGTACAGGGCTGATTCCCGTCGCGGTTTCGTCATTCGTCATTCAGACAAGCGAGGGGAGGTCAAGAAATTGGCCCTCCCCTCTTTGACTTTCTCTCCAAAGTGAACGGTGCGAATTTTCAATAAGGCTGGTAAAACAGATTATGCAAACTTTTATCTCCACCTTGATTGACGGCTTGAGCCTGGGCAGCCTTTATGCCCTGGTGGCGCTAGGCTATTCCATGGTGTACGGCATTGCCAAAATGCTGAATTTTGCCCACGGCGATGTCATTATGATCGGTATCTACACCCTGTTTGTGACCTTGGGTGCCATGGGTACCTCCCCCTTGATGCTTGCGTTGTCGGCACTCATTATGATCGCGTTCTGTGCGCTTCTCGGCTTTACCATCGAGAAGCTTGCCTATAAGCCCCTGCGCACGGCGTCCCCTCTTTCGGTGCTGATCACCGCCATCGGTGTCAGTTATCTGCTGCAGAACATCGCCCTTCTGGTGTTCGGTTCCCGTCAGCAGAAGGTGCCCACCTATTTCAGCCTGGGCAGCATCTACATCGGCAGCGTGCAGATCGAGCTGCTCTCTCTCCTGATCCTTGCTGTCACGGTGCTGATCATGATCCTGCTTGCTCTTTTCATCAGCAAGACCAAGCTGGGCTCTGCCATGCTGGCCGTTTCCGAGGATAAGGGCGCGGCACAGCTCATGGGCATCAATGTCAATGCCACCATCTCGCTGACCTTCGTCATCGGCTCTGCCCTGGCAGGCGTGGGGGCGCTGCTCTATGCCGCCAAAATGCCCTGGGTTGGCCCCTATACCGGCTCGGTCTTCGGCATCAAGGCCTTTGCCGCCGCCGTGTTCGGCGGAATTGGCTCCATTCCCGGCGCCATGATCGGCGGTGTGCTCATCGGCATCATTGAGGCCATGATGAACGTCTTCCTGCCCGACGCCCTGTCCAACGCATCCGACGGCTTCGCTTATCTGGTGCTGATCATTATGCTGGTTCTCAAGCCCTCCGGTCTGCTGGGCCGGAAGCAGATTGAGAAGGTTTAAGGAGGTATACCGTGAAAACACGACTGCAACGTCTCCTCCCGCTGGTGTGGGCAATTGCCCTCTTCGGCGTGATCCTTCTGCTGATGGTCACCAAGGTGCTCCCCCGCAGCTATCAGCAGATGCTGCCCACCATCTGCACCTATATCATCATGGCCGTTTCCCTGAATCTGGTGGTAGGCTTTTTGGGGGATCTTTCCCTGGGCCACGCCGCATTCTATGCCATCGGCGCCTATGTGGGCGGTATGATTCTGCGCTATATGACGGCCATTCCCTTCGGCCTGCGGATGATCGTGGCGATTGTCGCCGCAGCTGTTGTGGCCTTCGGTGTGGGTGCCGCTTTCCTTTACCTGGTGCGCAAACTCAGAGGTGACTACCTGGCCATCGTTACCCTGGCCTTCGGTGAGTTTGTCCGCTCCATTGTGAAGATCATCCCCGGAACAGGCGGTTCTGCCGGCCTGACCGATATCCCCACCATCGCCGCGGGCGCTTTCCCTGCCAAGTATATCAAGGCCTTCAGCTGGTCTTATCTGGTGATGATCCTCTGCATTTTCTTCATCGTCAATCTCATCCGCTCCCGCCACGGCCGTGCCATCATGGCGGTGCGCGATAACGCCATTGCCGCTGCCTCGGTGGGCATCAATGTCAGCCGCTGCCGCATTGTGACCTTCGCCATCGCCGCCCTCTTTGCGGGGATCGCCGGCGTGCTGTATGCGGCCAATACCGCTGCCGTCAACCCCGCCGACTTCGACTACAATGTTTCCATTGAGGTTCTGGTTATGGTGGTGCTGGGCGGAATGGGCAACATCGGCGGATCCATTATCGCAACCATCATTTTGGTGGCACTGCCCAAGATCCTGCTGGATGCGGCGCAGTACCGTTTGCTGATTTACGCAGTGGCGCTGATCGCCATGATGATGCTCAACGCCAACCCGCGCTTTGTGTCCTTCAAGCGCCGCGTGGGCGAGAAGTTGGGTGCAAAATTCAAATCGCTGAGAAAGGGGAGAGCTTGATATGGTGATGCTGGAAACCAAAAATCTCGGGATCTCCTTCGGCGGTCTCCGCGCGGTGGATGAATTCAACCTTACGGTGAACAAGGGCCAGCTCTATGGGCTGATCGGCCCCAACGGTGCAGGGAAGACCACGGTGTTCAACCTGCTCACCGGTGTCTATGCTCCCACTTCCGGCGGATTCTTCCTGGAGGGGCAGTCCCTGGCGGGGAAAAGTCCCCTTGAGATCAACCGCAGCGGCATTGCCCGTACCTTTCAGAACATCCGTCTGTTCAAGGATATGTCGGTGATCGACAATGTGAAGGTGGGGCTGCACAACGCCGCCCGTTATTCCCTCTTTGAGGGGCTGCTGATGCTGCCTCGCTATGCCGCGGAGGAAGCGGCCCTGGAGAAACGGGCAAGAGAGCTTCTCCGGGTCTTCGACCTGGACGGTGAGCGGGAATATCTCGCTTCCAATCTGCCCTACGGCAAACAGCGCAAGCTGGAGATTGCCCGGGCGCTTGCCACCTCTCCGAAGCTTCTGCTTCTGGACGAGCCGGCAGCAGGGATGAACCCCAACGAAACCGCTGAGCTGATGGAAACCATCCGCTTCGTGCGGGATGAATTTGACATGACCATTCTGCTCATTGAGCACGATATGAAGCTGGTGTCGGGTATCTGCGAGCAGGTGACGGTGCTGAATTTCGGCACAACCCTGGCCCAGGGCGAGACCTCGGCGGTGCTCAGCGACCCGAAGGTCGTCCGGGCATACCTCGGCGAGTAAGGAGGAACAGGATATGGCAATGCTTGAAGTCAAGGACCTTCATGTGTTCTACGGCGTGATCGAGGCCATCAAGGGTATCTCCTTCTCGGTAGAGGCGGGGGAGGTTATCGCTCTCATCGGTGCCAACGGCGCCGGCAAGACCACCACACTCCATACCGTTACGGGACTTGTTCCGGCCAAACAGGGAGAGATCCTGTTTGAAGGCAAGGACCTGCTGAAAACGCCCCCTCACAAGATTGTGGAAATGGGTATGGCCCATGTTCCCGAGGGACGGCGCATCTTTGCCGAGCTGTCGGTACTGGCTAATCTGAAGCTGGGGGCTTACACCCGCCGCGACAAGCGGGAGATCGAAGAGACTTTGGAAATGGTGTACGAGCGCTTCCCCCGCCTCAAGGAGCGTCGGGGACAGATCGCGGGAACGCTCTCCGGCGGCGAGCAGCAGATGCTGGCCATGGGCCGGGCCCTCATGTCCCGCCCCAAGATCATTCTCATGGACGAGCCCTCCATGGGCCTGTCCCCCCTGTATGTTTCCCAGATTTTTGCGATTATTGAGGAGATCCGCAAGACCGGCACCACGGTGCTGCTGGTAGAGCAGAACGCAAAGAAGGCGCTGGAGATCGCCGACCGTGCCTATGTGCTGGAGACCGGCAACATCGCTCTGGAGGGCAATGCCCGTGAGCTGATGGAAAATGACAGCGTCAAACGCGCATACCTGGGCGAGTAAGCCCGCGGCCCCAAAATCATTTACCCATAACAAGGAGGTTTCCCATGTCCCAGTATGTGATTACCATTAACCGCAGCTTCGGAAGCGGCGGCAAGACCGTCGGTAAGCTGCTGGCAGACCGGCTCTCCATTCCCTATTATGACCGGGATTTGATCCGTCTGGCCAGTGAGGACAGCGGTATTAACGTGAAGCTTTTCGGCCAGGCCGATGAAACCGGGCGGGTGAGCCTGTTCAAGCGGTACGGCCGCGAGTACGGGCGTTCCGTGATCCCTCCCGGCAGCGATGAATTTACCTCCAACGACAACCTGTTCAACATTCAGGCCAAGATTATCCGTGAGCTGGCCGAGCAGGAAAGCTGTATTATCGTCGGCCGCTGTGCCGACCATGTGCTCCAGGGCCAGCCCCGGCTTCTGCGGGTATTTGTGCACGCCCCCATGGACTTTCGCATCCATGAGGTGGAGACCCACTACGGCCTCTGCCGCAAGGATGCGATCCGGGAGATCGAGAAGATCGACCGGGCGCGGGCGCAGTATTATCGCTACTATACGGGCAAGGACTGGAACGATGCACGGAACTATGATCTGTGCATCAACAGCGCTGCCCTGGGCTTCGACCGCACCACCGAGGCGGTGATTGCACACCTCAAGGTCCGGTTGAGCTGACAAAAACATACGCCGCGGCGATTGCGCCGCGGCGTATGTTTTTTGTTGGAATTTGGAAAGAAGATGCCTCTCTGTGTGTGGGGAAGGCAATCGGCATTTGGATTTTCCCATGGAATTTTTTTGATTTTGGCTTTTGTTTTGCGGAATTCATCTTGCGAAGCCGGGGGAGTGGTGTATAATGAAATCAAACGCAAACAGGTGCAGATTGTCGAGGAAGGGAGGCCGTGGGATGACAAAGCCGGGAAGGGTTTTCTCCATTGAAGAATTTTCCACCTTTGACGGGCCGGGGATCCGCATGACGGTGTTTCTCAAAGGCTGTCCCCTGCGCTGTCCCTGGTGCCATAATCCCGAGGGGCAAAGATTTGCTGTGGAATATCTGCGTGCCCGCAACGGCTGTACGGGATACTGTGCGCCGGAGATGTTTGAGCGGGTGTTGGCGGTGTGTGATTTTGTTCTGTATGATTTGAAGCTGTATGACGCCGGGGCGCACAAAGCCGTCTGCGGTGTGGACAACACGCTTATTTTGCACAACTACCGAACGCTGGTGAGGAGCGGAAAGGCCTTTATTACCCGCGTGCCGCTGATTCCGGGAATCACCGATACTGAGGAAAATCTTACTGCCCTTGCTGCCTTTATGCGGGATTGCGGTGTGACCGCGGCAGAGGTTTTGCCGTATAATTCTCTGCAGGGAAGCAAGTATGCATCTTTGCTTCGGCAATATGCATTTATCCCCGGCAAAGAAATCCCGCCCGAGCGGGTGGAATTGATTTTTTCATCCTTTGGCATCCGTGCTGACCGGATTTAGCGGCAGCCTATCACGGGAAACGAGGAAAATGATGACAGAAAACTGAAACGAAGATTGGATGCGATCCGTAAAAAGGAATATCGCAGGGAACGGCTGATTTTGCCGGAGAGTGAGGATCTTTGTGCTCAAACCGATGGAATGACACAGCAGCAAAAGTGGGTGCATCGGTTCGTGTATATGCTGGACAATGAAAAACCGATTATCCATGAGGACGATTTGTTTGGTTTCAACCGGTACAGAAGCAGTATCGCCAGAAATTCCACGCTGAAGCCGAGCGGATTCAGCAATATTACGCCTGACTATGTGCGTTTTTTGGCGGAAGGCCTGAATGGGCTTCGCCGCCGCGTGACAGAACAGCTTCCCGGGCGGCTACGATCGGGATGAAAACTCTGCATATAACGATTTGACCGAGATATGTCTGACGGCATCCGAGGAGCTCAAACTCATTGATCCGAAAATCAATCTTCGGGTGTCCAAGAAGACGCCGCTTTCGGTCTGCGCCCGCGGAACCCGCCTGACCAAGCAGGGGCTGGGCTTCCCGCAGTATCTCAACGATGATGTGATCATCCCCGGGCTTGTGCGACTGGGTTATGCGCCGGAAGATGCGGAAAATTATTCCGTGGCGGCAAGCTGGGAGCCCATCATTCCCGCATATGGCGCAGAGGTGCCCAATCTTGAGGCATTTAACTATCCCAAGACGGTTAACGCGGCCCTGAAACGCGGCCTGACTGCATCGGAAAATTTCGACGAGCTTATGGTCTTTGTGAAAGAGGAGATGCGCAATGAGTCAGCAGATTTGATTGAATCGGCAAATCGGTATTCTCCGCCGCGCGATCCCTTCCTCTCGCTTTTCCTGCGCCCTTGCATCGAGGTGGGAAGAACCTACGGTGACGGTGGCGCCCAATATAACAACTACGGGTTTCATGGGGTTGGCATCGCCACCGCGGCAGATTCCCTGGAAGCGGTAGAGCGGGCGGTGTTTTGGGATAAGATCGTTTCGCCGGAAGAATTGTTGGCGGCACTGGAGGCTGATTTTGCAGGGTATGAAGATCTGCGGAGACAGCTGATGGCTTACCCCAAAATGGGAAACAACGAGGACTCGGTTGATGCCAAAGCTGCTTTGCTGATGGAGGAATTTATCCGGTTGCTGGACGGTGTGCAAAACAATCGCGGCGGTATCATCCGCCCGGGGACGGGAAGTGCGCTGGAATATGTGAGCTCAGCTCGCTGCGTGGGCGCAACCGCCGACGGAAGACCTGCGGGACAGCCCTACGGTGCCAATTTTTCTCCTTCCGTGACCGCCCGTCTCAACGGGCCGCTTTCAGCCATCATCTCTTTTACCAAATTTGATTTGACCGGGATGATCAATGGCGGCCCCTTTACCATGGAGCGCCATGACACGGTGTTCCGCAGTGCAGAAGGAGAAAAGAAGGTTGCTATGCCGGTGCAGGCGTTTATTGCCCGGGGTGGGCATCAGATGCGGTTCAACTCGGTCAATCGTGATCAGCTGTTGGATGCACAGGCGCATCCCGAACGCCATTCCAATCTCATCGTCCGTGTTTGGGGCTGGAGCGGCTATTTTGTTGAGCTTGACCTGGCGTATCAGAACCATGTGATCAGCCGCACCGAATTTATGTGCTGATTTTGTTTTTTGGGGGAGCTTCCGGGAAAGAAGCTCCCCCCATCATTTTTCAGAAGGATAATCCTGTTCACGCGGAGAGAAATCGAGCCGACGAGAGGTGTGCTTGGGGCGAAGGGGCTTTTTGTGAAAAAATCCCCCCAAAGCCTTGCTATTTTACGCGTTTTTTGATATAATAAAAAGAACCCCTTGTGGGAAAATTCTTGATTGGAGCCTTGTGATGTCTGCTTTTCGGATTCCTGTGTGTATGCCCCCCGAAGCTGTCCGTGCGATGGCAGAGGTGCGCGCGCTGAATACCGCCGCC
>JAFTUB010000178.1 GCA_017466495.1 Clostridia bacterium | reverse complement strand
GAGGGCGGACAGGGCCCGGATGGCGGCGGTGAGTTCCATGCGGTTGTTGGTGGTGGTGGGCTCACCTCCAGACAGTTCCCGCTCGTGGCCGCCGCATACCAGCACAGCGCCCCATCCTCCGGGGCCGGGATTGCCGCGGCAGGCGCCGTCGGTGTAGATTTCAACGTGAGTCATGGATGAATTCCTTTCCGGCATACAGTTTACACAAAAGGGGATCAGACATGGAAGCGCCGTGCCAGGTCGGTACGGATCTGTTCTCCTTCCAAAATAAAGAGGGCAACAATGGCGATCAGACTGACGGCGACGCAGGAAAGGCTGAGGTAGATGAAGTGCAGGAGATTGGCAAAGTAGAAAATGAGGGGCAGAATCCCCAGCAGGGCATCGGCCAGGAGGCAGCCCAGATATTCTCCCGGCGGGAGATGAAGCACCTTGCCCAAAATGCCGATGGTGACAATGGCGGTCATGCAGGTGCAGGGAATGACAAAATCAATGGACCAACCGTGCCAGTTGGTGATCGCGTCCCAAACGCTTGAGAAAATACAGATCCAAAAAACCTGATTGAGAATTCCCCGGGGAATGCTGGTGCGGCGGCGGACCGCGGTGATGAGAAGCACCCAGAAGCAAACGGTGCCGAGCAGGACATAATGGCACCACAGGCCGCTCTGCGGGATCATCAGGTTAATCGCCACAGAAGCGATAACTCCGGCGGCGGTAGCCAGAATCAGCAGTTTGAAGAACAGGTTATATTGGCTGTACAGGGATTTGATCTTGGGGAAGACTGATTCTCCCTCCCCGGTGAGGGGGGACTGGCAGAGAGGACAGGTTTCTCTGGCGGTGCGAACCTGTACGTTGCAGTTTTGACAATGTTTCAAACGGACTCCTTTGCGGTTTCAGCTGTCATCATCCTGCAGGTTGCTTTCGATGCACAGGGTGCTGTCCAGGGTTTGCAGGTGACGGAAGAACCGTCTTTGGATATTGGTGTTGGTGTAGGGGGAGGTCAGGGAAAGACTGATCTTGTCCCCGAAGGAGCAGACACAGAGCTGCATTTTGTTGGTGGCGTTGCAGACATGGAAGCCCCGGATGTGGGGCAGATATGCTTCGGGCATCTGTACGATCCCAATGTTGGAGAGCGTAGCGGTATATTTTTTTCCGCTGTTTCGGTAGGCATTATGGAGAACCAGATCCTTGATGGGCAGGGGAGTGATGCGGGCAATGATGTTATCTTCAAAGGCGGTGAGACTGTTGAAACGCTCGATCAGCCGTTCACGTACCAGCTCATGGGAGAAGGTTTCGGTGACGCGGGCGAGAATATCGGGCATGGTTCCGTCACCACGGGCGAAGTCGTAGCTTACATAGATGGGAGTGAAGAAATTTCGCACCGAATCCGAGGCCAGATAATTACGCAGGTTGACGGGGATGTTGAGGATCACAGGGCGGCGGCGGGCACGCACCGACAGTTCCTCGCCGATGGCGGAAAGCAGACAGCCGCAGAGGTAGGCGGTGAGGGTGACATGATGAGCATGGGCCGCTTCCAGCAAGGGAGCAAGCTGCATGGTGCCGCGGATCAGACCCGTACGGTTTTCCGAGAGCTTTGAGCCCCGCAGAAGAGCGGCGCGGGGAAGTCCAAGGCGTTCCATGGGCTTGGGGCTGGAGTAACGGTGGAAGCTGTCATCATTCATGCCGGCGTGGGCGGTTTCATACCCCAGGTTTTCCCGGGGAATATCGTTTTTGCGGGCAAGATAGTGCATGATCAGGGTGCGAAGAAAATGCATGGCTCCCGTACCGTCGCTGATGACGTGGTAAACCTCCAGGTTTACGGTAGAGCCGAAATAACTCACGGCGTAGAGCAGAGTTCGGGCGGTAGGATGATAGAGGGGAGCGCAGAGATGCCGACGTTCCTGGGTGACATGGGGCTCAAGCGTTGAGGCCTCAAGATAATACCAGAAGACACCCCGACGCAGTACATAGCCGAAAATGGGGAAGGATTTTGCCGTCTCATCCAGTGCCTCCTGCAGCAAGGACGGTTCTATTGGTGCATCCAGCTCGCAGGAAAAGCGGAACACATGGGTGTCGGCGCGGGTACTGGAGGAGGGGAAGATCTTCGCCGCATTGTCCAGCTTTTTCCATTTGTTTTTGGTTTTACTCATGCTTTTTTGTTGTTTCCTTTTCGTCGGTAATGGGATCGTCTCCCAGAAAAAGGGCCAGCTGCCGGTAGGCATTCCGCACTGCCGGGAAGGCAGGGGGAAGAGAGAAGAATCCGTGCAGAGCATCGGGGGCGCGGTATAGCGTGACGGGCACCCCGTCCTCTGCAAGACGGGCAGCATAGGCCTCACCTTCGTCCCGCAGAGGATCGTAGGCGGCCGTGATCATCAGGGTAGCGGGCTGCCCCCGCAGATCGGAGGCGAGAAGGGGAGAAAACAGGGGATTTTTCAGATCCGCCTCGCTTTGCATATACAGGGACAGATAATCAGCCACACGCTCGGGCGTGAGCAGATACCCCCGTCGGTTTTCGTGGACCGAAGGGAAGGGGGATTGGGGGCCAAAGTCATTTTGCAGAGCGGGATAGACAAGAATCTGCCGGCGCGGCATAAATTCTCCCCGCCGGGCAGCCAGCAGAGAAACTGCCGCGGCAAGGTTACCTCCCGCGCTGTCGCCTATCAGAATAATGTCCTCGGGTGTGACTCCGATGGGGGAGCCGGGCGTCGATGCCTGGGCAAACAGAGCCTTTGCCACGGCGTAGCAATCCTCAAGCCCGGCGGGAAAGCGGTGCTCGGGGGCAAGGCGGTAATCCACCGACAGGACCCGACGGCCCATGAGCTCGGCCAAGGTGCCGCATACAGCGGTGTAGCTGTCGATGTTGCCGGATACCCAGCCGCCGCCGT
>JAFTUB010000177.1 GCA_017466495.1 Clostridia bacterium | reverse complement strand
TTCTTTTTCCGCGGGAATGGTAAGGGGAGGCACCGGGCGTGCCTCCCCTTACCGAAATTATCCCACCGTTCCCGCCGGTGCGGCGGAGGTGGCCGGGGGCATCATGCTCAAGGACTCTCCCCGCGGGGGGCGCTGGCTGTCATCCAGACCGAAGCTGATGGAGATGGCGCGGTTGACCACCTGCATGGTATCGTCGTCGCGATGGCCCATCTTCGCCTTGAGCCTGCGCTTGTCGATGGTACGGATCTGCTCCAGCAGGATCACCGAATCACGGCTCAGCCCCGCCCGCTCGGCAAAAATATCGATGTGGGTGGGGAGGCGTGTCTTGCCCAGGCGGCTGGTGATGGCTGCCGCGATCACGGTCGGGCTGTATCGGTTGCCGATGTCGTTCTGAATGATCAGGACGGGGCGAAGTCCCCCCTGTTCCGAGCCGACCACGGGACTGAGATCGGCATAGTAAATATCTCCGCGTTTGACACTCATCTGCGTTACCCTTCCTTTTCGCTCTGTACTCGCTGCCTATAGTTTACCCGCGAGGGGGGCGGCTTTAATCATGTGCAGAGCGATTTTTGTGTGGGATTTTTTGGGGGAGCTTCAGCCCCCCTAACGACAGGATATGATTTTGTCGAGTTTTGGTGCGGAGAGAAAAAGCCCGGCCGGTGCAGCGCACCGGCCGGGCTGGGGATCGGGATTATTTCTCTTCTTCGGCCAGCTTGATGCCAAGCTCGCCCAGGGCCTTGGGATCGGCAGGGGCGGGGCAGCCCGACATGAGCTCGGAAGCGTTCTGAACCTTGGGGAAGGCCACCACATCGCGCAGGCTGTCGGCACCGCACATGATCATGGCCAGGCGGTCAAGACCCAGGGCTGCACCGCCGTGAGGAGGTGCGCCGTAGCGGTATGCGTCAACCAGGAAGCCGAACTTGCGGTCGATCTCCTCCTCGGAGAGACCCAGGCGGCGGAACATTCTCTGCTGCAGCTCCACGTCGGTGATGCGGATGGAGCCGGAGGAGATCTCCACGCCGTTGAGCACCAGGTCGTATGCCTTGGCGCGAACCTTGCCGGGATCGGTGTCGATATACTCCAGGCACTCGTCCAGGGGCATGGTGAAGGGATGGTGCATGGCAGCCCAGGTCTGGCTCTCCTCGTCCCACTCGAAGAAGGGGAACTCGGTGATCCACAGGAAGTTGTAGCCCTCGGGGATCATATCCAGCTGCTTGCCTACCTTTAGGCGCAGAGCACCCAGCACGGGGAGGGTAACCTTATCCTTGTCGGCCACGATCAGGGCAACGTCGCCCTTCTTGCAGTCGAGGCGTGCGAGAATGTTCTCCAGCTCTCCCTCAGCCATGAACTTGGCAAAGGAGCAGGCGGGAGCCTCGTCAACCCAGCGGACATAGGCCAGGCCCTTGGCGCCGATGCCGCGGGCGTGCTCGGTGAGCTTGTCGATTTCCTTGCGGGTCAGCTTTGCGGCGCCGTCCTTGACCACGATGGCACGAACCGAGCCGCCGTCCTTGACAGCCCCCGAGAAGACGGCAAAGCCGCTGTTCTCCACCAGATCGGAGATGTTCTGAATCTCCATGCCAAAGCGGGTGTCGGGCTTATCCGAGCCATAGCGCTCCATGGCGTCACGGAAGGTGAGGCGGGGCAGGGGGAGAGCAATCTCCACGCCCAGGACTTCCTTGAAGAGGCGGGCAACGTAGCCCTCGTTCATCTCCATGACATCGTCTTCGGTGACGAAGGACATCTCCAGGTCGATCTGGGTGAACTCGGGCTGGCGGTCTGCGCGAAGGTCCTCGTCACGGAAGCAGCGGGCAAGCTGAATGTAGCGGTCGAAGCCCGAGAGCATCAGCAGCTGCTTGTAGATCTGGGGGGACTGGGGCAGGGCATAGAAGGAGCCATTGTGGATACGGGAGGGCACGATGTAGTCACGGGCACCCTCGGGGGTGGGCTTGACCATCATGGGGGTCTCGATCTCAATGAAGCCGTTCTCGTAGTAGTACTCGCGGGTCACCCGGGCAATCTCCTGACGCATGAGCATATTGCGCTGGAGAGAGGGACGGCGCAGGTCAAGATAGCGGTACTTGAGGGCGATATTCTCGCCCACCTTTACGCTGTCGGAAATTTCGAAGGGAGGGGTCTGTGCGGCCGAGAGGATCTTGAGCTCGGTGACGGCGATCTCGATCTCACCGGTGGGGAGATTGGGGTTGACGGCGCCCTCGCCCCGGGCGCGGACAACGCCGTGGGCGCAGAGGACGAACTCGGCGCGGACGGTGAAGGCCTTCTCGAAGACGGCGCGGTCGGTGGCGTCGTCGAAGGCGAGCTGCACGATGCCGGTGCGGTCGCGCAGGTCGATGAAGATCAGCTGGCCCAGGTCGCGCTGACGCTGTGCCCAGCCCATGACGCAGACGGTCTGGCCGAGGTTGGCGCGCGACAGTTCTGCGCAGTAACAGGTTCGTTTGTCGGTTTTGGTAAGCAGTTCTGCCATGGTTGTTTCTCCTGTTTTTGTTTTTTCGTGAATTTGTTGCGGTATCGCTGATTTTTCCGCCCGCCCGGGCGGGCCGGGGGCGAAACCATCTCAGACGCCGAAGTTTTCGCCCCCGGTGCCCCCACTTCCTTGGCTGGCATTCTGCCGCGGGGAGGGGGTTATTTTTCTGCGGGCATATCCTCGTACATGGTGTCGTTTTCTTTCCAGTCGCGCTTCATGTTGCGCGCAAACTTGGCCGCGTAGGCTTCCGACAGATCCTCGCCGGTGATGCCGTAGCAGTCGAGGGTGTCCATGAGGTACATCAGCACATCGGCGGCCTCTTCGACAAAGTGGGCTCGGACAGCGGGGTTGCCTTCGATGGCGCTGTCCCCCTTCTTTTTGATGATGGCGATCATCTCGCCCAGTTCCTCCACGCTCCAAAGCAGGTAGCTCCGTCCGCTTTGGGGTGCGTGGGGCAGCCACTCGTGCTTGTGCTTCTCAAACAGCGCGTGCTGCATCTCCATCAGCTCAGAGAGGGTGCAGGATTTCTCCTCGCTCATTTCAGCTTCTCTGCCAGCTCTTCCAGGGCGATCTCCTCCTGGGCGCTGTCCTTCATGGAGCGGAGCATGGCGCGGCCGGTTTCGATCTCGTTGTCACCCAGGATGAGGGTGTAATCGGCACCGATCTTGTTGGCGTATTTCATCTGTGCCTTCAGGGAACGGCCCACCAGGTCGCACTCTACATACAGCCCGTCGTTGCGCAAAGCCTCGGCCAGCTGCAGCGCCTTCATGGATGCGGCGGCACCCAGGGAGGCAATGTACAGCTTCGGGGGCTGCTTGCCGGGGACGGTGATGCCGGCGGCTTCCATGGCCATGATCAGGCGGGTGATGCCCATGGCGAAGCCGATGCCGGGGAGACGGGGGCCGCCAATCTGTTCGGTCAGACCGTCGTAACGGCCGCCGCCGCAGACGGTGCTCTGTGCACCGATGCCCTCGGCGATGAATTCAAACACGGTGCGGGTGTAGTAGTCCAGACCGCGGACGATGGCGGTGTCCACCTCGTAGGTGATGCCCAGAGCATCCAGCGCCTCGGTCAGACCCTTGTGGTGATCGGCGCAGGCGGGGCAGAGGTGATCCAGGGTGCGGGGGGCGCCCTCGGCGATCTTGTGGCAGATGGGGGATTTGCAGTCGAGAATGCGCAGGGGATTGGTCTTCAGACGAGCCTGGCAAGTGGGGCAGAGCTCGGCTTCATGTGCCGAGAAATACTCCACCAGCGCCGCACGGTAGTTCGGACGGCATTCGGGACAGCCGATGGAGTTGATGTGCAGCTTGATGTTGGGCAGACCCAGCTCACGGAGCAGGGCATCGGCCACAGCAATGCTGGTGGCGTCAGCCGCAGGGGTCTCGGTGCCGTAGAGCTCGGTACCGAACTGGTAGAACTCACGGGAGCGGCCTGCCTGGGGTGCCTCACAGCGGAAGCAGCTGATGATATAGAAGAGCTTGAGGGGCATGGCATCCGAGCAGCGGCCGTGCTCAATGATGGCGCGGGCGATGGACGCGGTGCCCTCGGGGCGCAGGGTGATGGAGCGGCCCTCGTTGCCGCGGTCAAGGAAGGTGTACATCTCCTTCTGTACCACGTCGGTGGTGTCGCCCACGCCCCGGCGGAAAAGCTCGGTGGCTTCAAAGGTGGGGGTGCGGATCTCGTCAAAGCCGTAGCGGGTAGCTACAGTGCGGGCGGTCTCCTCAATAAACCGCCAGGTGGGAATCTCCTCGGGCATAATATCAAAGGTGCCCTTAATCTTTTGAATCATAGTCTTTATCCTTCCAAATTTGTATAAACTGTAATCTCAGCCGCGCAGGAAAGTTTTCGCGGGTTCCAAGGGAGCCTTTTTCAAAAGGCTCCCTTGGCGGGGTTCGGGGCAGCGCCCCGATTAAAACTTCGTCACCACGCCGGGCTTGCACTCCACAGGCTCGCCCTCAATCCCGATCCAAACCGAAATTGCGGCGGGATTGTACGCCATGGTGCGGTCGGCCGACAGGGTAAGAGACCGCTGGGCCGTAATGTAATCGTAGATCTCAATGTTGGTGGCATACCAGGTGTCCTCGTCGCCGCCGGCGGCAGCGCAGAACTCCTCCATCAGCTCCCAGTTGTTGTGGTTGGCAAACTCATAGCTGTGTCCCCAGATGTAAAGGAGCGCGCCGGGACCGGGACGCTTGCGGAAGGACTCCAACTTGGCCATAATATCATTCTTGTGATGGCAGGTGGGATGCCACACCAGAAAATCATCCGGCGTGTACAGCTTGTTGGTGGCCTGGGTAGTGCGGGAGTAGCGGATTCCCAGAGCGCGAAGCTGTTCCACTACCTTGGTATTGTAGGTGCCGAAGGGATAGGACATCCCGCGCACAGGATAACCGCACAGCGACTCCAGCACGCGGCGATCCTCCATGACCTCGTAGATCAGCTCCTCGGTGGCGGTGATCTCAAGATAGGGGTGCGTAACGGTGTGCACCGATACTTCGTGGCCTGCATAGAGAGTGGCAACCTCGGCGGAGGTGACAAAGTCCTCCTGGTCCAGCTTGCCGGAATTGAGGTGAAAAGTACCGCGGATTCCGTAGCGATTGAAAATTTCGATCAAACGGCGATCATGAATGCGGCCGTCATCGTAGCTCATGGTGAGAGCCCGGCACTTGCCGCCGGGGTAAAGGTTGGTTCGCACGCGCATGGCTGCAGCCTCCAAAAAAGATGTATTCATTATATTATATCATAAATATCCGAAGTGTCAAGTCCAAACCACCCCTCACAGAAAAACTTGCCCTGTTTTTTTCAAAAAAAGCGGAAAAGACTTGACAAAATGCCGCGGTGGGTGTATAATAGTCGGGCAATGGAGGCGTAGCTCAGTTGGTTAGAGCGTTCGGTTCACATCCGAGAGGTCAAGGGTTCGAGCCCCCTCGTCTCCACCAAGAAAGCCCGAAAAGCCTGAAGATACAAGCTTTTCGGGCTTTTGATTTTCAGAAATCCCCGAAAAAAGGAGAACCTGTCCATGGAAGAGAAAAAGCGTTCCCCGCTTGCGGAGCTGTATGCCCCTCTGCCCGATGTGGATGCCTACCTGGAACGGATCGGCTACACCGGCGGGCGGTCTGCCGATTTCGCCACACTGTGCGCTTTGATGGAATGTCAGCTGAATGCGATTCCTTTCGAAAATCTGGATGTGTTCCACGGCCATCTGGAGCCTGAGCTGGGGACTGAGGCGCTTTTTGACAAGCTGATCCGACGCCGTCGCGGGGGATATTGTTTTGAGCTCAACGGGCTGTTCTGGCGTTTGCTGGAGGCGCTTGGTTTCCGTTCCTGGTGCGGCGTAGGACGGATTGCCTTTGGCCGCGATCACCTCTCGCCCCCTGCCCATCGGGTGATTTTTATCGAGATTGAGGGTGTCCGCTATTTCTGCGACGTGGGGTTCGGCGGACCCATCCCCGCTTCCCCTCTGCCCGTGACCGAGGGAGAGATCCATACCTGTGCCGCCGGGCGGCGGTATCGCTTTCGTCGCGGCGGGGACGAAACGACGCTGTTTGTTGAGCGTGACGGGGCGTTTGTGCCCATGCTGATCTTTGACGAAAAGCCCCACGACCCGGTGGATTATGTTCCCCTCAACTGCTTCTGCGCCCGCTCCCCGGCGCAGCCCTTCCTGCATCGGCAGATGATCTGGCGCATGGCGCGGGAGGGACGGTGTTCGATTGACGGGGATCTGCTGCGGGTGACGCGGAACGGTGTCACCGAAG
>JAFTUB010000176.1 GCA_017466495.1 Clostridia bacterium | reverse complement strand
GTCATGCTTTTCCGGGACGAGCAGCCCATTCCCGGCAGGGCTGAAGCAGCCCTGCCGGAGGCAGAGCGACTGGGCAAACTGGGGTACATCGTGGCCATGGAAACCTACGGGCCCATCGATGATCCCGCCGCGGGTGTGACCGATTTCACCCTGCACGCCACATACGCCCAGCTGACGGAATTCCCCAATTCCGGTGAATTGGGATATTCCCTGATGCTGTACGGCGAATATTTCGGCGAGAGCGCCATGGGGGATGTTCCGGTAGTCTTCCACGGCTTTGCCGGGATGGAAAATGAATGAAAAAAGGTCTGCCGCTGTGCGGCAGACCTTTTTTCATCCGTCAGAATTTTCCGCCGCCTCCGCCGTGACTGCGGCCGGAGGAGGAGGTATGGGTGCGGGAACCGCCCGAAGAGCTGGTTTGCTTCGCTACGCGGTGAACATTGCGGTAGAGGAAGAAATCGTTGGAGCCGGTGATGTTCAGACTGCCTGCCTTGACATAATCGGCAGCTGCTGTGGCGGCTCTTACGGTTTTGAGCTCACCCTTCAGCTTACCCGTCACAATGAATGCAGCCACAAGGCCAACGCCAAGCGAAATCAGCAATGCCTTGCCGAAATCAAAGGGGTAACCGTTGACCTCGCCATTGATGTAATAATCGCAGTCATCGGCAAAAGCCTCGAAGGCATCGGAATTGTCTCCCTGCCCCAAATAACCCGCTACATTTTCGCCGATGGACTCGATGCGGTAATCATCGAAGATGCTGATGCAGCGTCCTGCAGTGGAGATCCACCACTCACGGTATTCCATACTCACCAGCAGAAGAATGCCGTCGTTGCCGAAGTTGGCATCGTAGTAATCATCGGCAAATTCCATAGCAGATTTTCCCTCAGTGGACATTACCGTGACGACCGCCACATCCATGCCGTAGGTTTCATTGATGCTGTTTAGGCGGGCAATGAGCTTCGCCTCCTCCCCGGCACTCAGCAGATCCGCGCCGTCATAGAGGCGGGGCATCCCTTCAGCCGAGACGCCAAGGGAAAGCAGGAGCGAGAGGGAGATCAGCACGAGACAAATGTAAATTTTCTTTTTCATATGTTTCTCTCTCCTCCTTACAGCAGCCAGAACAGGAACTGCAGCGCAAAAGCGGCAGCGCCGGCAATGGCAAATACCGAGAAGAACCAACGTTTGAAGGCGCCCTTGTCCACAGGAAGATCACCCACAAGCTTGCCTGTCTGCCCGTTCATGGCAAAGGTGTATTTTTCCCCGTTCCAGTTGGTGGTAAGGAGCCAAACGGGGAAAAGAGCATACTTGGTGACACCGCCAGAAAAGCTTACACCGGAGTTTTCGGTGATCACCGTATCGTACCCCGTAACCGTTTTGCGGAAAGCCTCTTCGGTGCTTTTTTTGATGCGCTCGTTGGCGCGGGCAACGCTGGTCTCGGCATCCACATCGTATTTATCGGCAAGATAGCCGGCCAGGTATGCCGTCTGGAAATCCACAGCATCCCGGAAATTGTAAGGTTCAATGGACTCCATCAAAGTGTCATCGATCTTGGAGGAACCGTCCACAGGCACTTGGGCAAAGCCAAGAGAACCGCTGCGGTTCACCGAGAAATAAGAGGTTTCCGTATAATTATAGCGACTGTCCGACCAGAAACGGGTACGGGAAGCCTTATAGCGAACATTGGCATTGGCATCGGCATCAAAAAGCCAGAAGGGGACATAGATGCCCTTGACTTCTTCAATGTGATTCTGATCGGAAAACACCTTGGGCAGCAGTCGCTTGCCACCGTAATGCCGCTTGAGGGCCGCTACTGCCGCCTTTTTGTCCAGCTTGAAGGGGATCACATAGTCGGGCCTCAGCGCACCTGAGAACTGGCCCATCATAACCACGGGATTACCGCAATACGGGCAGGAGGTGGCACCGCAATTCTCGTCTCCCACGATCTCGCCGCCGCAGGACTTGCAGCTGTAGACCCGAAGTCCATCGGTTTCGCCCTCGGCCCAATCGCCTCCCGCGCGCTCAGTCCAATCCATCTGATCGGCAGGCTCTTGTTTGAGTGCATCATCGTAGGATGCCAGAGTTTCCATTTCAAATTCGGTATCACAGTAGGGACACTGCATTTTCTGCGATGCGCTATCGAAGGCAATCGCACCGCCGCAGCAGGGACATTTGTACTCCTGGAGAACTGCCAAATTGATCACTCCTTATCGTATTCGCGCCGGAACTGCGCCTTTCTGTTTTTATTATATCACATTTCTCCCCCGCCCGTCAATGTCCTGCGCCGCTGCTTTTCGCATTTTTTCATGCATTCCACAAAAACAGGCGGTAATCCTCCCCCATCGGGGTGGATTACCGCCTGCTGACTATATGCCGTAAGTCCCCGTCAGGGGATCCCTGAAAATGCCGATTTCCGGAGTGAAAAATGTGAACACACCGAAGAGCACCGCAATGACGCACAGCACCGCAAAAGCTGCCTTCGGCCATGAACAACGCTCGGTACCGCGGTTGAATTGCCGTGTCTCATACCAATATGCGATTCCCGCCGAGATGAAAAAGATTGCAATATTGATCCAATCGGGCGATCTGCCGACCACCCCGTTGTAGGTATAGAACAGCGCAGGAATCAACGCAAGCCCAAGAAAGATCCCGCGAAGCTTTACGCACCAAAAATCCGCACGGTCGCGAAAGAAAAAAAACTGAACAAGGGAAAACAGAAACATGGGCCAAAACAGCAGCTTCATGTGCTCCCATGTGGATTCATTCACCCCGGAAAAGGGAGCGATCCAGAAGGCTTCCCCACTCCAGTCATATAAAAAATGCAGAATTGTTCCCCCCAAAGAGGTAACAGCAAAACCCCAAAGCTGCCAAAGACCGATTGAGCGTTTCATAATACTCTCCCGCAGAAATATACTCACAGGACAGTATACGGCCGCATACGAAAAAATATACCGTGCCCCTGCCGCCGGGAAAGCAAAATGTCCGTCATTTGGCAGAAAAAAATATCACAAAATTCGCCAAAACCCTTATGGCATAAGGCTTTTTCGCAACAAATGTGGTCAAACATGTGGTCAAACATGTGGTCAAACACGTTTTTGAGCTGATTATGAGCTCCAAAACACAGATGATTTCGAGCCGGTATCAGCACCATCAAGCCAGAAAAGGCCCGTAAAACAAAGAAAAATCGGAGGTTCGGTTGAACCTCCGATTTTGGTCGGATTGTTCATACCTGATCTACTCAAAGGCAAAGAGCCGAGGCGGACGAAACATATTCCCAAAGTTCCGAAAATGCTTGTGTTTACAAGAAATTTTGAAACACGAAAGGAATATGATTATGGAAAAGTACATCACTAAAAACGGAATCAAATACGAGCTTCGCGG
>JAFTUB010000175.1 GCA_017466495.1 Clostridia bacterium | reverse complement strand
GGAGGCGTTTTCGATGTCTTTGAAGCCCAATCATACATATGAGCCGTCTCGCGCGGTACTCTACACCGTCCGCGTTCTGTCCGCCCTGACCGTAGCCCTGGGCGCGGTCTGCTTTGTGCCCATGAAGGACGGCGTCCTGCCCGTCGCGATCCTCTATGGCCTCATCCCCCTCTACCTCCTCTGCAACGCCTTGCCCTTTATTCTGTACCGCACCATCCCCAAGCCCTTTGGCGGCAAGCGGAGTTTCTTCTCCCCCAGCCACTCCCGCTACACCCTCCGCTCCTGCGCCCACGGGGTGGAGATGCTCCATATCTTCCTGCTCGCCACGGGCATCTCGGTGGTCTACCACCTGATCCGTCTGCCCCTGCTCTGGACGGGTAGATGGGTGGACTTGCTCATCTCGGCGGCCATCGCCATAGGAGTTCTGGCGGTGGTGTTCTGGAACGGCATGGTCTGCCTGTATGTATTCTCGGTGCAGCTGGGCATCCGTTGGCGGGTCATCGGCGCCCTCTGCGGTCTGATCCCCGTCGCCCAGCTGATCGCCCTGCGGCGCATCATGAAGGTGGTGGACGCCGAGGTGGACGTGGAGTGTACCCGCATCCTCCGCAACAATGCACGCCGCGAGGAGCGGGTCTGCGCCACCAAGTACCCCATCCTTTTGGTCCACGGTGTCTTCTTCCGTGACTTCAAGGCCCTGAACTACTGGGGCCGTATCCCCGACGACCTGGCCGCCAACGGCGCGACTATCTTCTATGGGCACCAGCACTCCGCCGCCGCCGTGGCCGATTGCGGTGCCGAGCTGGCGCAGAGGATCCGGGAGATCGTGGCCGAGACGGGCTGTGAGAAGGTCAACGTCATCGCCCACTCCAAGGGAGGCCTGGATATGCGCTACGCTCTGCAAAACTACGGCATCGCCCCTATGGTAGCCTCTCTGACCACAGTCAACACCCCCCACAAGGGCTGTATCTTCGTGGATTTCATGCTGAAAACCTTCTCGGATCCCGTCAAGGACAAGATCGCCGACACCTACAACAAGGCGGCGAAGAAGCTGGGGGATCCCAACCCCGACTTTATGGCCGCCATCCGCGACCTCACCGCCACGGGGTGCGCCGCCCTGGAGCCTCACCTGGCGGGGGAGTCCAATCCCGAGCCCCTGGAGGGCATCTACTGCCGGAGCGTGGGCTCCCTCATGCCCCGCGCCCGCGGCGGTCGGTTCCCCCTGAATCTGGCTTACCCCATCGTCCGCTTCTTCGACGGCCCCAACGACGGCCTGGTCTCCGAGACCTCCTTCTCCTTCGGCGAGAAGTACACTCTCCTGACCCCCACGGGCACCCGGGGCATCTCCCACGGCGACATGATCGACCTCAACCGCGAGAACATCGAGGAGTTTGACGTGCGGGAGTTCTACGTGGGGCTGGTGGAGGAGCTGAAGAATAGGGGATTGTAAATTGGGGGTTATCGGGGAGCGAGGAACGAGGGGCTCTGTCCCTGGTCTCGCTGCGGCTCGGTCACGCCGCGGCTCTGACTGCCACCGGCAGTCATTCACTACCGCGTCGCCGCTTCGCTACCCCAGCTCAAGGGCCTTTTGAAAATAGCGGTGCAAGCACCGCGACAAATTTGCCGTAGCGGCAAATTTGAGAGTCCCTTGAGAATCCCCGAAACTTTTAAAAAATATTATGATAGGTCAAGGAAAACTGACAACCGTTGCCGTCTCGGTGAGCCCCATGGAGCCTCTTCCCCATTTTGATGTTTGGGGAACGGAGGAACGGGAAAACGACAGGGGGAGCTTCTTGTAGGAAGCTCCCCCTGTTCCCTTTATATATCTTGAAAAGGATTATTTTTGCAAAAAATATTGTTTTTTTCGTTCCATTTCCTTCACGGGAGCATCGTCCTTCGTGTATCTCCATTCCTCCTTCAGGCAGGCAATCAGGCGGTCATAGGTATCAGCGGCCTTGCGGTATTCGCCTTGGATTTCGTAGATCAGGGCAATGGCGTGAAGCGCATCCGTAAAGCGGGGCTTTTGATTTTCCTCCGCAGACCAAGATGCCTCGTAAAACTCAATGGCCTTTTCGTATTCACATTTGTAGGCAAAGTACTGTGCGGCCTCGAAAAGGAATCCGCTGTCCTCGGAGAATGTGCGGGCGGCTTCCGCTATGATGGCATCTGCCCGCGCCTCGTCATACTCTGCCAGTGCAATATGTGCCTGATAGATGGGAGTCAAAAAAGGCCGATATGCCGGAAGTGTCTGACAGACCTCCAAATATGCGGTTGCCTCCTCCGTACGGTGATCGACAATCAGATTGTCTATGATGTAGTAGTACGGGAGCGGCGTTTTGGGCGCATCGGAATTCTGCGCGATCACTTCCTTGTAAAACTCAATCGCTGTGGAGTGGTTGACAATATTCCAATCCCACGCGGCGTGTCCTTCGGCCTTTTGCAGTAACCATTGGCAATCCTTCCGTGCGGGATCTTGGAGAATGGATGCACGGGCATACTTACTGACTTGCTTGGCATCGGATTCCATGCGATGATGGTAGAGCCGTGCCAGCAGACCGAGAATCTGCACGCTATCAGGCTTTTCCGACAATTGCTCCTGCATAAAATCCTCGTACTCCTTGAAAATATCCGACGCAAGCTCGTCCTCGGTATCCAGACGATGCTCGATGCGGCGAAGCCGTTGCTCTGCGGTCAGATCAAATAAGTCATCAATGGTCACACCCAACACCTCTGCCAAGGCAGGAAGCAGCGTAATATCGGGATATCCGCCCCGCTCCCAATTGGAAACGGCTTGGGGTGTGACGTTGAGCGCATTGGCCAGATCCTCTTGCGTCATTTTCAACTTTCTTCTTTCGCGGAGAATGACTTCCGCAATTTTTAACTCGTTCATACAAACCTCCTTATGATGAATATAGAGGCGCGCACCTTCTAACCATATGATAGCACAGCCGGTACGAAAAGTCAATAACTGCCTACTTGTGTCTTCTCAAACGGTACTTGAAAATGGCCGACCACACAGGGGCACAGTCCTGATTGAAGGTTCCGGAAAAGGGGATCAGGGAAAACTTCTTGTAAGAAGATTTTCCCCGATCGCTCTTTTCGTGTCCTTACAGATATTTCTTCAGCGCATCAATGTGATTCTGCTCAAACTTCGCCCAGTCGCGGCAGATGTCCACCAGATCGCGGCAGTCGGGTTTCCCCTCTGCGTGGTTGGCCAGTTTCTCGGCGGTGGTGACAGACATGGTGGCGCCCTCGATGAGCATTTCGGTGATGTGGCTGTTGGAATTGTCCATGGCGGTGTTCATCATAATGCCCGCCTTGGTGGCCATCTTGGCCATCATGCCCCGCTCCTCGGGGTCGGCGCCGTGGTCCAGCAGGTACTGCTTGACCTTGCCGATGGTCTTCTCGTAGTAGCACATGGCGGCGGTGACGTCGGTTTTGAGGCGGTTATCCTCTATGCGGGGAAGCATATCCAGGTAGGCGTCACAGCCCATGGTCATGTTCTTGTACAGCTCCTCGGCCAGCTTCTCGGCGGCGGGGGAGAGGGGCGCGGTCTTGTGGCTGCCCTGGGCGACCTTGACCTCGGCGGTGACTACCTCGTTGGCGGTCTCCACAGGAGTGGCGGTATGGTTGGT
>JAFTUB010000174.1 GCA_017466495.1 Clostridia bacterium | reverse complement strand
CCGGAACGGGAAAGACCACCGTGGTGCGTGCGTTGCTGGATATTTTTGAGAGCATGGGCTACAAGGTTGCGCTTGCCGCGCCCACTGGGCGGGCCGCCATGCGGATGTCTGCTGCCTGTGCGAGAGAAGCAAAGACCATCCACCGTTTGCTGGAAATGGAGTATTCCGAGAACGAACGGATGCACTTTTCCCGTGACGAGAGAAATTTGCTGAGCGAGAATGTGATCATCATTGACGAGGCATCCATGATCGATAATGCTTTGCTGGCGGCGCTGCTCCGTGCCGTTAAGCCGGGGGCGCATTTCATTCTGATCGGGGATGCCGATCAGCTCCCTTCGGTAGGGGCGGGGCGTGTTCTGTGGGATCTCATCGGCAGCGGCCGCTTTGCTACGGTGCGCCTGACCGAGATCTTCCGGCAGGCCCAGTCAAGCCTGATCATCACCAATGCCCACCGAATCAACAGCGGCGAGATGCCGGTGCTGACGGTGAAGGACAATGACTTCTTCTTCCTGCCTCGATCGGGAGAGCGGGAGATTGCCGCAACCGTGGCCGATCTTTGGCTGAACCGATTGCCCCGAAGCTACGGTGAGGAGACCCGGGATCGGATCCAGGTCATTTCTCCCTCCCGAAAAGGCGGTGCGGGAACCGAAAACCTGAATATTGTCCTGCAGCAGGCCCTAAATCCTCCCGATCTGCAGAAGCGTGAGCATAAATTCCGGGACATTACCTTCCGCGAAGGGGATCGCGTGATGCAGATCCGCAATAACTATGACCTGGAATGGGAGACCGAACACAAGCAAGGGCAGGGGATATTCAACGGCGATATCGGCGTGATCAAAACCATTGATCCCCACGACCGGATGATGGAGATCAGCTTTGACGATAAGCTTGTGCGCTACGATTTCAGCAATCTCGAGGATCTGGAGCACGCCTATGCCATTACGGTACATAAGAGCCAGGGAAGTGAATATCCCATTGTGATCCTTCCCGCATTCAACTGCGCACAGATGCTGCTCACAAGAAATCTGCTTTATACTGCGGTTACCCGTGCACAGAGCATGGTAATTGTGGTGGGAAATGCAGATATTGTGCGAACCATGGTGGAGAACAACCGGCAATCCATGCGTTATACCGGGCTTGCCTTCCGACTGGCACGGGGAGAAAACGAATGAGGGGCCGTTCTGTGCGGAGATTTCTCTGGTATTTGGCTGCGGTACCTCGCTGTGCTGTTTGCGGAAGTCTGCTTGGTGCAGAGGAGGTCATGCGGGGATACTTCGGTTCCGATGTGCTTTGTCCCGAATGCCGTGCCGAATGGGAGAGGGAAAAGCTGATTCCCTGTGATGTCTGCGGTCTGCCGTCCATGGACTGCCGCTGTATGCCATCGGCATTGCGCGAGTCAGGTGCCGAGACCTTGATCTGTCTTGGGGATTATTCGTCCGAAACGGCGATCGGACGGATGATCCTCCGCATGAAGAGAGTCCGCCTTCGCCGTGCGGCGGACTTTGCGGCGGCACAGCTTGCACCCGGCATCAAGCGGGAGCTTGCATTTCGCGGTGTTTTACCCGAAAATCTTTCTGTTACCTGGGCGCCTCGTACGAAAAAGGCGAAGCGGGAATACGGTCACGATCAGGCCGAGCTGCTTGCACGCGCACTGGCCGGGCAATTGGGGTGCGCCAGTGAGCCTTTGATCCTGCGATGCGGCGGAGGACGGGAACAGAAGAAACTCGGTGCGCAGGAACGAAAGGAAAATGTACAGTCGGTTTTTGCCGTTAATCCCAAGTGCAGCGCAGCCGGGAAGACAGTTCTGCTGGTGGATGATGTGGTCACCTCCGGCGCTACGTTGGGACAGGCTTGTGCACTTTTGCTGTCGGCCGGAGCGAATCTGGTTTTCTGTGCAGCCCTCGGTCACAGCAGATTGCGGAAAAATCAAAAATAGCATTGCATTTTGTCGGCAAATCATGTATAATATTTGAAAGGTCTGTTTTGCAGATCCGCAAAGGGGCGGTTGGACGCTCGTTTTTGCGTTTGGATGAAAGGGAGAACCATGTTTACAAAAGATATTGGGATCGACCTTGGCACGGCGACGGTACTGGTTTATGTACGCGGAAAAGGAATCGTGCTCAAGGAGCCTTCCGTTGTTGCCGTTAACACCGACACCGGTGCAATCAAAGCGGTGGGAAAACCCGCGCAGACCATGTTGGGCAGAACACCCGAAAATATTATGGCCATCCGCCCCCTGAGAGACGGGGTGATCAGCCGTTACGATGTGACGATGGTGATGATCCGTGAATTTTTGCGCCGTGCGCTGGGCAATACTTTGCTCAAACCCCGGGTGATCATCTGCATTCCCAGCGGCATTACCGAGGTAGAGGCCCGTGCCGTGCTGGATGCCGCCAAGCAGGCGGGGGCTGCGCGGGTACATCTGATCGAGGAGCCGGTGGCAGCTGCCATCGGTGCCGGTATCGATATCAATCGCGCCAACGGCAATATGGTCGTTGACATCGGCGGCGGTACTACCGATATTGCCGTGATTTCACTCGGCGGGGTTGTGGTCAGTGACTCGGTAAAGATCGCCGGCGATAAATTCGATGATGCCATCATCCGCTATATGCGTCAGCAGCACAACATTCTCATCGGAGAGCGTACGGCTGAGGCCATTAAGATCCGCATCGGCGCAGTGTACAGCCATCCCGAGCAGCAATTTATGCAGGTCAAGGGCCGCTGTTTGATCCAGGGCTTGCCCCGTGTGGTGAACATCGGTTCCTATGAGATTATGCACGCCCTCACCCCGCCCATCAGCGAGGTCATCGATGCCATCTGCGATGTGATTGAGCGCACTCCTCCCGGTCTGATCGGGGACATTATGAACAACGGTATTGTCATGACGGGCGGCGGAAGTCTGCTCTACGGCTTTGACCGTTTGATTGAACATGTCACCAATATTCCTACCCGCGTGGCACCCAAAGCCGTTTCCTGCGTTGCCATGGGAACGGGTATTGCCCTGGAAAGCTATGACCTCTTCTCGGACAATGAGGTGTATGTAACCGCCGTGCGCAGTCCGCGCCAGGCGCAGTAATTGTATTAATTTGACGGAGGATTTTCGATGGAATACCTGATCAAAGGATATGAGCCCGCCTGCCTTTTCCGCTTTTTTGAGGAGGTCTGTGCCATTCCTCACGGTTCCCGCAATGAGAAAAAAATTGCGGATTATTTAGAAGAATTTGCCCGTGCACGTCAGCTGTATGTGTACCGCGACAAGATGCATAATTTACTTATCCGCAAGCCCGCAACACCTGGGCGCGAGAACGAGCCGCCTGTACTTTTGCAGGGGCACACTGACATGGTTTGCGAGAAAAATGCCGATGTTGAGCACGATTTTACCCGTGATCCTCTTAAGCTTGCTTTGACCGATGATGGCAAAGTGTATGCCTGCGGGACGACCCTGGGCGCGGATGACGCCGTTGCCGTGGTGATCATGATGTCCCTGCTTGACGGTGCGCTGGATTCCCATCCCGCCCTGGAGTGCCTTTTCACAACCCAGGAGGAGATCGGAATGCACGGTGCGGATGCTTTTGACTGCAGTCTGATCCGGGCACGCCGTATGATCAACCTGGATTCCGAGTCGGACAACTCTGCCATCGTTGGCTGTGCCGGCGGAATCCGTTCGGATATGACGATTCCTGTTACCCGTGTTCCCTTTGCCGGTGAGGCCGTTGCACTCAAGGTCAAAGGACTGATCGGCGGCCATTCCGGTGAGAACATCCACATGGGCCGCGCGAATGCCAACAAACTGATGGGCCGACTCCTGGCGCAGCTGATGCGGGATGATCGGCTTTGCCTGTGCACCCTGGAAGGCGGTCTGAAGGATAACGCAATTCCCAGAGAATGCTGCGCAGTCATCTCTGTTCCTTCGGCAGCAAATGCTGCGAAAACAATTTCTGCAGCTGCAGAAGCAATTCGCGGAGAACTGGTGGCCGACGATGCGAATTTCGATGTGGAGCTCGCTCCTGTGAGCAATCCTGCCGTGATGATGGACGATGAATCGACCCGTCGTATTGTAACGGTACTTGAACTTTCCCATTCCGGTGTCCTGGCAATGAATCAGGCAATCGGCATTGTGGAATTTTCCCGCAATCTCGCAGTGATCCGTACCAGGGAAACTGATGTGAATATTGCATTCTCCTCCCGCTCGCCTAAGGAGAGCCAGCTGGATGCTTCGGTTTTGGAATTGGACACGCTTGCAGCATTTGTCGGCGCTACGGTCACTCACCACAGCCGCTATCCCGGTTGGGATTACGCCCCTCTGTCTCCTCTTAGCGATGCTTATGTAGCAGCGTATACTCGGCTGTTTGGGGAGAAGCCCATCATTAAGTCGATCCACGCCGGCCTGGAATGCGGTCTGCTCAAATCCAGAATCCCCGACTTGGATATCATCGGTCTCGGTGCTAATCTGGAAAATATCCACTCCCCCCTGGAGAAAATGGAGCTTGCTTCCTGCGAGAAGCTTTGGAAAATTGTTGCCGAACTGCTGAAATAAAAAAAGCAGCGGGCTGTCACACGGATGGTGTGACAGCCCGTTGCTTTTTTGTTCAGGATAAATTTCTGCCGTACGGTGGAAGCAGAGAATAGCCTTTGCGGTAAATATGGCCCACCATCCGGGGGATGTTTCCTTGCTGTGCAGCACTGTTCAGATTGTGAATATGAATCGGGATACTGTTTGTCGGAAGATCATGCCGAGGACAGCGAAGAAATGACGCGATTACATCGGCCTCTGTCGGATCCGGGCATCGAATCAGCAGATGCAGAATCGTGTGTTGAGCCGGTGTCAGGGATACTCGTTTGACGCCAAGCATGACGGTGTGCCGGTCGGGTGTAAGTTCGATTCCGTATCGGTGGATTGTATTTTGTGCATGGAAGTGTAAAGCGCCAAAATTTTCAAGCACAGTGGAGATTTCGGTGAACGAATAGGGAGACGTAAGCTCCGCATCGGTACCCGGGATGCTTCTCCAACGGCAGGAGGGATTGCTGCGGCTGAGGACGAGCAGACGAATTTGGGGAAAGACTGTACGCAATTCCGTTACCGACGGGAGCCCGTCGGTTTTGCGCGCCATACAAAGTACAGCAGCCGAAAATGGGATTGCTGCCAGCTTTTCAAGGGAGAGCGCTTTTTGCGGAAGACAAAGCAGAAATCCGTCTGCCCGCAGCTTTCGGCTGAGCTTCGTTACGATTGCGGAAGGAAAATCGGA
This sequence comes from Clostridia bacterium, assembly GCA_017466495.1. Classification (GTDB taxonomy): domain Bacteria; phylum Bacillota; class Clostridia; order Oscillospirales; family CAG-272; genus SIG693. The sequence continues at coordinate 5,712 of JAFTUB010000174.1, read as the reverse complement.
AGAGGAAAACAGCAGGATCATGATTGACTTTGATCAATAAATCTGTCCTTGAGCCAAGCGGTGATCGGTTTCTCCAGCGCATGGCGGAAAAAGAGCGCGATAACAATACATACACCCCATCCGATGAGAATAATGGTTACATTGCCGGTAATGCCATGCTTGCCCAGGAAGGACTTGCAGATGTTGTTGGAAAAAAGCTGAGCCAGGAAAAAGACATAGGCGACGGAGCTGCAGTAGGAAAGCACACGGGAGCGGTTCAGACCGTCAAACTCAATGCCGGCCATGCCGATGAGCATGATGATGAAGCAAGGCAGACAGATCAGGCTGTACATCATGTAGTTGCCAGGCGCAAAGCCCTTTTTTACGGCCACGGTAATGCCTGCTGCCATGAGGATGCTGATCGCAACCATGGATGCACGGTTGTAGAGAATACGCTTTACCGCAGTGCTTTCATCGAGCTTGGGCTTGAGTGACGCGAGCAGTACACCGATTCCAAACTCAAGAAGTCTGAAAAACGGATTGGAATAAATATTGGAAATGCCGAACTTTGCAACAACAAATGGAGAGTACAGAAGGATAAACGAACATATGCCGATGAGGATAATTTTCGTGCGGACAGACAGCGGTTTAAAAACTTCCTGTAAAAAAGGATATGCCAGATAGCAGATCATCAGGCAGGAGATGAACCATGTTCCGCCATTGTGTGAGAAGTTGAAGAGGGAAGAAAAATTAGATTGAATCCCCAGCACTTCAATGGGGGCCAGCCACAGATTTTCGATGACCACCTTCATCGGCTCGCCCGATAAGCTCATCCTGTGAAAGATAAACAGCAGGGAAGTAAGGTAATACATGGGAATAATGGCAATGATCCGCTTGAGCCAGAATTTTCCTAACGCCTCTTTTTTCATGATCTCACTGCCGGCATAATTGACAAACAGGGTGTAGCCGGACAGCATGAAAAATGCGGTCATAAATACCGCGCCCATTTGCGACACTGCTTGAAGAATGCCATAATCCGCGCCCAAATGAATCGTTGTGTGAAAGGCACAGACAACCGCGGCGGAAATCACGCGAAGAAGGTCTAGCCCTGCATATCTTTTTTTCAGCGATGCATAATCCATGTTTCTTCTCCGATCCGTTATTTTTGAGGAGTGACATACCCATTATATCATGTCCGTGCAGGAACTGTCAACTGATTTACCTTGTCCCGAATTATTTTCAAAGTTTTTGCGGAAAAATAAAAAATCCTCTATACAAACGCCAAAAAATGTGCTATAATATATCAAATAATACAATGTATACGTATGCTTTCATCGCAGAAAAATAAAGGATTTAACTATGGAACAGAAAAATAAACAGATTCACGAGAGTGGTACAGCGCGTAAACCCCAGCAAAATCATCGCCGCAATTCCGGTAAGCCTAACGGCGCACATAGGAATACTCGCCCCGCCGAAAGCCAACAGGCACAACCGAAGAAGGATTACAAAAACAAAAATCAGACAGACAAGCCCACGGATAACAAGCGATATCAGGAGAAGAAAAACAAGTCCTTCTCCCGTGGCGGAAAACAGCGCGGAGGCCGCGGTGCACGCTTCGATGCGGGTACTTCCGAAGATATCAAGCTCCGTCACAACGAATATGTTGCCAACTACGAGGCAGATGAGGAGCTGTTGGATGAGCGGAACGGCGAACTGCATCCCGATGCACAGGGGGACAGCGGTGCTGTCGCAGGGCGAAATGCTGTGCGTGAACTGCTGAAATCCGACCGATCCATCGACAAGATCTTTGTCCGCCGCGGAGATCGCGAGGGCTCTATTGTTGTGTTGGTGGCAGAGGCGGTAAGCCGCGGTATTCCTGTCATCGAAGTGGAGAAAAACAAGCTGGATATGCTTTCCGGCTACGCGCCTCATCAGGGAATTGTCGCCCTGGCGGCAGCGAAGGAATACTCCACGGTTGAGGATATTCTTGAAATTGCAAAAGCCAGAGGTGAGAAGCCTCTGATTGTCATTGCGGACGGTATTGTGGATCCCTACAACCTCGGTGCGCTGATCCGCTGCGCGGAATGCGCCGGTGCTCATGGGTTGATCATTCCCAAGCGCCGCGCTGTCGGACTTACTCCCGTGGTAACCAAGGCATCTGCCGGTGCCATAGAGCATCTTGCCATTGCAAAGGTTTCCAATATCGCCCAGACTCTGAGCTGGCTCAAGAAACAGGGCGTCTGGACCTATGCTGCCGAAGCCGGTGGAAGAAGCTATCATGATACCGATTTCCGCGGACCTGCCGCCATTGTATTCGGCAGCGAGGGTGACGGTGTTTCCAATCTGATTATGGAGAGATGTGATTTCATCACTTCGATCCCTATGTACGGTAAAGTCAATTCCTTCAACGTTTCCACCGCGGCCGCGGTGATTCTCTCCGAAGCTGCAAGACAGCAGCGCGCAGACTAACCCATTACTGAGCAAGGAGTTTGGAATTTATGAAACAAAATAGATCCGAGAATCAAGAGACGATGTCAACTGGCGAACTGCTTGGGCAGCTCAAAAAAAGTTATTCGTCCGATAATGAGGGCGCCAAGGCAGTTCCTGCCGCTGCAGAACAGCCTGCAGCTGATGATGATCTGGATATCGCGGCGCTGCTCAGACAGTATTTACCTGATGCAGAGAATACTTCGGTTGAAAAAGATCCCAAATCCGATACGATAGAATTCCGCATTCCGGATGTTGAAGATGTGGCAGAACCTGCCGAGGAAGATGTCTTCATCGAGGATCCCATGTCTGTTTTTGTTCCCGCGTGCAGTGCAGAGCCGGTAACCGCCCCGGGTTCGGTTCGTCGCCAAGTATATCGTTTTCGCCCATCTGAACGGAATTTTGTTTCTCAGACGGTGAAGATTACCGAGACCGTTCGTGAAGAACTTCCTTCCGTCAAATCCCCGAGTGCATCTGCCTCGGACAGTTATTTTTCCGGGAAAGGTAAGACTGACTTTTCCCTTGACGATGAGGCGGTTCTGCCAGATGAGTCTGCCTTCGATGAGTTGATTCCATCGCTCTATGCGAACGAGCCCGCATCGGAAGAGAAGGCCGATTTAGCTGCTGAGCAGACCCGTGTATTCGATACGATTGAAGTTTCGCCGAACAGCGATACGGAAGAACCGGAAGAAGCCGCTGCTGAGTCTGCAGAAGAAATTTCCCTCAATCAGAGCGAAGAATCGGATGAGCCCGAGACTGCAGAAAAAGTTGAAAAAGTAAAACCGGAGGCCGAATTGGACGAAACCGATATTAATCTGATGATTGCTCTTGGTTATGAAGAGGAGCTCCAACAGACAATCGGTCTTGACCGTGTGACTGAGGCTGAAGAAAAGCTGGACAAGGATGTAGCAAAAGGAAATACCCATGACAGTGCTGCGTTCCGCGGTTTTGAGTATACCGAAAAGGAACAGGCTAAGGAGATTATGCAGAACTACCGCACCGAGTATAACGGTACGGTCCTCCGCTTGATTGGCAGTATTTTGCTGTTGGTTGCGCTTTTCTTCTATGAGAACATTGCACTTCTTGGCGTGGAACTGCCCGGTGCCCTCAATATGCGGCATTTCCCGGCGGTCCATACTTTGGTTTCCCTGCAGCTTTTGGTACTTAGCGTCGCGCTTTCCTGGCGTGAGCTGTTTTCCGGTCTGCGCAGTGCGGTTACCTTCAAGCCTACTCCTCAGAGTATGGGCGCGGTTGCGGTCGCGGTTGCGGTCATTTATGACCTGATCATTGCTTTGATTGCACCTAACGGCGGTGTTGTGCTTTACAATTTCCCCGCAGCCCTCTGTCTGACGCTGATGGCACTCTACGATCTGATGACCCTGAAGCGTGAAATCTACAGCTTTACCGTGGTGGCCGATCGACACGAAAAATACGCCGCTCGCAGCATTGTGGTTCGCGATGCGGTGAGCGGGGAAGAGGAACTGACCCTCGATATTCGTCGTTCTGCCTTTGTTTCCCGTTACTTTGCCCGCACTAACGCCAAGTCTACCGTGGGAAGTCATCTGAATTTCGTTTTGCTCCCCGTACTTGCCGTCTCGCTGGCTCTGGCATTTATCTCCTTCTCCATGCACAAGGACGGAGTAGGAGCGCTCAATATTTTTGCATTGACCAATATGTTCTGCCTGCCTGTGTCGACTCTCATTGCCTATAGCTACCCGCTGTTCCGCGCTGCGCAGATTGCTTTTGAGGATGATACGGCCATTCTCGGCGAGGCTTCGTCTGAGGAATACAGTGGGGCATCGGTGGTAAGCTTTGCCGATACCGATATGTTCCCGTCCTACTCGGTCAAGCTCCGATCCATTAAGCTGTACGGCAACGCCCGTCCCGACCTGGTGCTCTTCGGCGCGGCCAGCGTATTCTCCCGCGTAGGCGGACCGCTCGCCGATGTGCTTGAGTTGGCCACCATGGAGTTTGATTCTGCTGAATCGGTGGAAATTATTCGAATTGCCGAGGATGGAATTGAGGCAATTGTGGATGGCCAAAGCATTTTGATCGGCAGAGAGGATTTCCTCTCCACCTATGATGTGCATCCCCTCCGTGATGCGGATGATGATGCCAACGGCGAGCGCGTTCTGTACATTGTGATGGATGGTGTGCTTTGCGCCAAGCTGTATGTTCAGTATGAAATGGATGCGGATTTCGAGGACACCCTCCGCGCTCTCACCAAAGAGGGGATTACTGCCAAGATCCGTACCTATGACCCCAATATTGATGAGGAACTGCTTGCGATCAAGCTGCGTGGGAAGCCTTTCGCAGTGCAGGTGGACAAGCAGATGGAGGAACCTACGGAACCCGGTAGGTTGGAGGAAATCGACAGCGGACTGGTATCCCGTTCTTCCGCGAAATCGCTGGTTCGTCCCGCCCTGTTGTGCAGCCGCCTGGCTCACGTACGCCGCACCGGCTCTATTATTCGGACGGTTGCCTTGGTGGTCAGCCTGCTGATTATGCTCCTGCTGACAGTGCTCAGTTCTTCGGTGGGCATTACGTCGGTGTATGTCGCCCTTTATCAGATCTTCTGGATTATTCCCGGGCTGATCATTACCCGTTTGTTTGTCAAATAATTCTGCAATAAAAAGCACTTGCGGCAGATTTGCCGCAAGTGCTTTTTTCATCGGATGTATTCTGCAAGATCATAGTTGACCAAATATTGATAAAACGGTTTCATGTAGTATTCCTTATTTTCCTCAAAATCCTTCCACACCACCGATACAAGGCGGTATGCTTCGTCGATGGATTTTTCGCATTCCTTCAAATTGCCGAGCTTTTTGTGGCAAGCGGCAATGCGCTGATGGAAGCTCCAATGGAAGGTCTGCATACCGGGCCAAATATACTGATCGGCCGGATCGCGGTAGATATCGTCCAAAATAAATGTAGTCAGGACATCAAGTCCCTTTTGATAGCACCGCAGCGCCTGGGGAATATAATCATCAGGCGTGTAATCGCGGAAGGTCACCTTGTGCTCATGCATACGGAACCGGGCATCGCCTTCCTGCATACAAGCGATATACAAGCCCTCCAGGTGATGGTTCCGAGAGAAGACCGCACCGTTCAGCTTGTCTTTCCCGGATAAACGAAAGGCAAAAGCGTTATCCCGAAGATTGAAATTGCGGGGCAGCGTTTCCAGAACGGCCTTGGCTTTTTCGTAGTCACCTTTTTTGAGATAAGCCGCGGCTTGCGTATCCTTTG
>JAFTUB010000173.1 GCA_017466495.1 Clostridia bacterium | reverse complement strand
TGCCGGCAAGACGCCGGCAGTCACCACACCCAAAGCCGGAGCTGACACCACCGCAGCCCCTGACACTACCGTTCCCGTTTCTACCGAACCCGAATACAAGCCCGAGCTCCCCGATGTGAAGTACGAGGGTGAGCAGCTGGTTATTGTTCATCGCGACCCTAAGGCAACCAACTATAAGGAAAAGTATCTCATGGCTGAGGAACTCACCGGCGACCTGCTCAACGACGCAGTGTACAAGCGCAACATCACCCTGGAGGAAAAGTACGGCATTGAGATTGTCAATATCATCAACGACAAGACGCATACTGCGATCAGCACTGCCGCTATGTCCCAGTCGGACGAGTATGACCTTGCCTTCCCCCAGATGAGGAACGTCAGCGCTCTCATCACCTCTGGATATCTCTACAACCTCCACGAACTGGACCATGTAGACTTCTCCAAGCCCTACTGGGACAGCAACTTTAACGAGGATATTACCCTCTACGACAAGCTCTACGCTATGGTCAGTGATATCTCTCTGATGGCCATGATCGGCACCCGCGGCATTGTCTTCAACCGCGATCTTGCCAAGGAATACAACCTGGAAGATCCCTACGATCTGATCTACAACAACCAGTGGACGCTGGATAAGATGATTGAAATGGCCCATGCAGTCTCTGACGACCTCAACGGCGACCAGAAGTTCGACGATATGGACCGCTACGGTATGCTCACCGAATCCTCCAACTACCACCACTTCGTCGTCGCCGGCGGTATAGATATCTTTACCCGTGACGCCGACGGCAACCTTGAGGCCGGTTTCACCAATGAGAAAGCCATCTCCATCATCGAGAAGTGGCGCTCTATCTACAACGACGAGACCCACGCAATTGACTACATTGACCTGGGCGGTACCGCAGGTGCAGCTGCTCTGGACGGCTCCCAGTGGAGATACGGCCGCCAGATCTTCGCAAGAGGCCAGATCCTCTTCTTCCAGAGCGCCCCCAGCACCTTCAACACCATCGCCGACTTTGATATGGAAGATGAATACGGCATTCTGCCCAACCCCAAGTACGATAAGGCTCAGGAGAGATACTACCATATGCCCGACTCCTACACCACCGTGCTGGTAATTCCCTCCGCCAATCAGGACTATGACCGTCTCGGCATCCTGCTTGAGGATATGGCATATCAGTCCAGCCAGACCATCCTGCCCTCCTACTACGAGACCGTCATTAAAACCCGCCGTTCCCCCGTGCCGGAAGTGGCCGAAATGGTGGACATTATCAAGAACAGTATCTGCTACCATGTAGGTATGATCTATGACATTGATGCCGCCACCATTATTAACCAGGCATCCACCTCGGGCAATATTGCATCGGTCTTCAAGATCGGCGAGAAGCGCCTGAATGCACAGATCAAGAAGATTGCCGAAGCGATCCACAGCCTGCCATAAGGCAAAACTCACAAAAAATCCCCAGGATGCCGCACATCGTGCGGCATCCTTTTTCAATCGTCATTATCAACAAAATAATGCGTTTTTTTTTGGAGTATATGCACATTGATTCCAACCGTATTTTATGGTAAAATTCTAATATCAATATTAAGTAAGGAGGCCCCTTATGACAAAGCGCATTATTTCCCTTACGCTCGTTCTTTTAATGGTATTTTTCGCCGTTGCCTGCGGCGCTGATGATGCCAAGAAGCCTGCGGAAACCACACCCAAGGCCGGCGAAACCACTGCCGCTCCTGATACCACTGTTCCCGCTGTTACCGAGCCGGAGTATAAGCCTGAACTTCCCGAAGTGAGATTCGAAGGCGAACAGCTGGTTATTGTTCATCGCGACCCTATGGCAAATACGTATAAAGAGTACTATCTGATGGCCGAAGAAATCACCGGCGATCTGCTCAATGATGCGGTTTACAAACGCAACACGACCATGGAAGAAAAGTATGGTATTGAGATCGTCAATGTCATCAACGACAAGGCCCATAACGCCATCAGCACTGCCGCGCAGTCCCAGTCTGACGAGTACGACCTGGCATTCCCCCAGATGATGAACATCAGTTCTCTCTGCACCTCGGGTTATCTTTACAATCTCCATGATCTGGACCATGTAGACTTCTCTAAGCCTTACTGGGACAGCAACATGGATAAGGATACCACTCTCTACGGCAAGCTCTATGCCATGGTCAGCGACATCTCCCTCATGACCATGCTGGGTACCCGCGGTATCATCTTCAACCGCGATATGGCCAAGGAAAACAATCTGGGAGACCCCTATGACCTGGTAAAGAACAATCAGTGGACTCTGGATAAACTGATCGAGATGGCCCACGCCGTCTCTGAGGACCTCAATGGTGACCAGAAGTTTGACGATATGGACCGCTACGGTATGCTTACCGAGTCCTCCAACTATCGCTACTTTGTTGTATCCGGCGGTGTTGACATCTTCACCTTCGACGCAGACGGCAACCCTGTAGCCGGCTTCATCAACGAGAAGACCATCGATATCATTGAAAAGTGGCGCACCGTTTATAACGACGAGACCCACGCCATCGACTACAGTGACCTGGGCGGCACCGCAGGTGCGGCAGCCTTTGACGGCTCCCAGTGGAGATACGGCCGCCAGATCTTCGCAAGAGGCCAGATCCTCTTCCTCCAGAACGCCGCCAGCACCTTCAACGCCATTGCTGACTTCGGCATGGAGCAGGAGTACGGCATTCTGCCTCAGCCTAAGTACGATTCCACTCAGGAAGACTACTACTGCATGCCCGACTACAATACTACTGTTCTGGTAGTTCCCTCCACCAATGATGACTATGACCGTCTGGGCATCCTTCTGGAAGACATGGCATATCAGTCCAGCCAGACCATCCTGCCCTCCTACTATGAGACCGTTATCAAGATCCGTCGTTCTCCCGTTCCCGAAGTGGCCGAAATGCTGGACATCATCAAGAACAGCATTTGCTACCATGTGGGTATGATCTACGACATTGATGCAGACTCCACTATCGGCCAGGCTTCCACCTCCGGTAACATCGCATCTGTCTTCAAGATCGCCGAAAAGCGTATGAACGCACAGATCAAGAAGATTGCTGACGCAGTTCAGAACCTGCCGTAAGCTTAAAAATCTCATAAACCTTACGGGGATGTCGCTTATGCAACATCCCCGTAAGTCTATCCGTGAACGTGTTTCCGCGGGAGAACTATCTGATGCCCTCAATTTATGATACGAAATTTCCATATGTGTCATTTTTTCCATTTTTTCTTCCTTTCAAATTTGGTATAATATATGGGAACGCAGGGATGATCAGCAATGTGAAGGCAAAGGAGAACAAAGATAAACCAAAATCGCGTGAAGCTGACATTCTTTGATGTTTACTGGGTAGACTTCCGCAAAGGCACCACCCACCGTTGGTACGCTCCCAAGCTGTACTCCGTAACCGCCACCTGGGAATTTCCACCATTGCGGCTGATCCGGAGCGGAGCATTTACCGCATTCGCAAGGACGGTTTCTGCGGAGTTGAAAGTGTAGGACATGGCGCTAAAGTGATTGCCAAAGCCATGAGTTGATGGAGGATGAGCTGACCTTCAACCTCCGCGCTGACTGCGGATCAGTGCGGTTCGGTTTGATCACCCTCACAGGCAAATATCTTGACGGCTTCAGTCTCGATGACTGCATTTCCGTTGAGTTTTGCCAGGGCACGGAAATTCGACCTTGGTGGAAGGAAAAGATGCCGTCCGAGACACTGCACAAGCAGGTTCGCGTGGTCCATCGAGTTCAACGGCGCTGCTCTGCACGCCATGGCTGCCACCGCGCATCCCTATATACGTCAACCTCAGCGAAGGTTTGCCGATCCTCAGGGGATATTTGAAGATTGATCTCTCCCGGCAAACGCTCCGGACAGATGCCGCCGTACACCCGACCGTAGCATTGCGCTTACCATGACAGAAAATCGCTTAGCAACCGCTTAGCAACCGCTTAGCAACCGCTTAGCAACCGCTATGGCAACCGACAGCCCGGGTTCGGACACCAAGGCGGTCATCAAAATCTTAAAAAACACATCAAATGCACATCAAAAAATCCATGCTGTCCATCGCATATCAATAAAATATTGGGGGATCCGAATAAAACCAGGATCCCCCTTTCTGTATTTTCCTTTCCCACAGAAAACGCAATTCCAATTGCTTCACTGTCTTGACACTACTGAAGTAATATGGTAAAATTGTTGTACCCAAATTTTTATTAGGAGGTTCCCCCCCATGACAAAGCGACTTATCGCTCTCGTTCTGACCGTCCTAATGCTGCTTCCTGCTATTGTAGCCTGCGCATCGGACGATGCCGGAAAGCCGGCAGATTCCACTCCCCCCGCCGAGGGCACCCAAGCCCCCGTATCCACCGCACCCACTGCAACCGAACCCGATTACAAGCCCCAGCTTCCTGAGGTGAGATATGACGGCGAGCAGTTGGTGATCGTCCACCGTTCCCCGGATGAGACTTACTACGCTGAGATCTATATTCAGGCGGAAGACATTACCGGCGACGTCCTCAACGACTCGGTCTACCGGCGCAACCTTGCGGTAGAAGAGAAATACGGTGTTGATATCGTCAGCGTAATTGAGGCCAGCCCTCACTCTGCCATCAGCATTTCGGCGCAGGCCCAATCCGATGAGTACGACGTTGCCCTTCCCAAAATGAAGAGCATCAGTTCCCTCATCACTTCCGGCTATCTCTACAATTTCCATAATCTGGATTACGTAGACTTCTCCAAGCCCTACTGGGACAGCAACTTCGACCAGGACATCACCCTCTATGGCAAGCTCTACGCCATGGTCAGCGATATCTCCCTGATGACCCTGATCGGCACTCGTGGAATCATCTTCAACCGCGACCTGGCCAAGGAAAACAACCTGGAAGACCCCTATGACCTGGTAAAGAACAACCAGTGGACCCTGGACAAGATGATCGAGATGTCCCTGGCCGTTTCCGCGGACCTGGACGGTAACCAGACCTTCGATGATCTTGACCAGTACGGCCTGCTTTCCGAGGCCTCCAACTTCCGCTACATGGTCATCGCCAGCGGTGTGGATATCTTCACCCGCGATGCCGATGGCAACCCCGTGGTGGGCTTCATGAGCGAAAAGGCCATCTCGGTCATCGAGAAGCTCCGCGGAATCTATAACGATGAAACCCACGCCATTGCCTACGAAAGCCTCAAGAACACTGCCGGTGCTGCTGCACTTGACGGCGCATACTGGAACTATGGCCGCAAGATTTTTGCCAACGGTCAGATTCTCTTTGTACAGAACGGCGCATCCATTATCAATCAGATTACCAACTTTGATATGGCTGAGGAATACGGTATTATTCCCAATCCCAAGTATGATTCTGCGCAGAGCAGATACTATCATGCCCCCGATGAGGAAACCACCGTTCTGGTAATCCCCTCCTCCAACAATGACTACGACCGTCTTGGCATCCTGCTGGAAGACATGGCTTACTACTCCAGCCAGACCATCCTGCCCTCTTACTATGAGACGGTTATGAAGGTTCGCCGTGCTCCCGTTCCGGAAGTCGCTGAGATGATGGACATCATCAAGAACAGCATTTCCTATAACCTGGGTCTGGTGTACTCAGTAGACGCCTACTCGGTCATCAACCAGGCATCCACCTCCGGTAACATCGCGTCGGTATTCAGAACCGGTGAAAAGCGCATCAACGCCCTCATCAAAAAGGTAGGCGACGCAATCAAGGAGCTGCCGTAAGCTGCAGTCTATCCCAATACAATCCCCGCAAGGCATCGCACAAATGTGCGGTGTCTTGTTTTTTTGTACAAATTTCCGTTTCCCTTTTCGTCAAAATCCATATTGCACGCAAAAAAACATTAAGATATAATATAATTGGTATTTATACCCTGAAAGGAGACTTCCCATGACAAAACGGATCTTAGCTTTGCTCATCTCGCTGCTGATGATTGTTCCCTTTGCCGCCTGCGGCGCGGAGGATACCGGTAAGCAGCCCGCCGAAACCACTCCGCAAATCATTGACACCACCGATGCCCCCGAAACGCCCCCGGCTGACTCTGAGCCGGACTACAAACCTGTTCTGCCCGAGGTACGCTTTGAGGGCGATCAGTTGGTGATTATCCATCTCGACCCCAATTCCAGCACCTATGCGGAAATCTATCTGCAGGCGGAAGAAATCACCGGCGACCTGCTCAACGATGCCGTATACAAGCGCAACATGGCCCTGGAAGAAAAATACGGTATCGAATTCGTCAATGTAATCAACAGCAAACCCCATACCGCAATCAGCACTGCTGCGCAGTCACAATCCGACGAATACGACCTTGCCTTCCCTCAGATGATGAATATCGGCTCCCTGATTACTTCGGGCTATCTGTATAATTTCCACGAGTTCAATCACGTAGATTTCAGCAAACCCTACTGGGACAAAAACTTCAACGAAGATATTACCCTTTACGGCAAACTGTACGCCGCAGTCAGCGACATCAGCCTGATGACCCTGATCGGCACCCGCGGAATTATTTTCAACCGCGATATGGCCAAGGAAAACAACCTCGGTGATCCCTACGACCTGGTGAAGAACAACCAGTGGACCCTCGACAAAATGATCGAAATGGCACACTCCGTCTCTGAAGACCTCAACGGCGACCAAACCTTTGATGATATGGACCGTTACGGCATGCTCACCGAATCCTCCAATTTCCGCTATTTTGTGGTTGCCAGCGGCATTGATATCTTTACCCGGGATGCAGACGGCAATCCCGTAGCCGGTTTCATGAACGAGAAGACCATTTCCGTCATTGAAAAATGGCGCACCGTTTACAAAGATGAAACCCATGCCATCGACTATAACGACCTGGGCGGTACCGCCGGGGCTGCTGCCCTGGACGGCTCCAAGTGGAACTACGGCCGTCAGCTCTTCGCAAGAGGCCAGATCCTCTTCCTGCAGAATTCCCCCACCACCTTCAGTAAAATCACCGAATATGGCATGGAACAGGAGTACGGTATCCTGCCCCAACCCAAATATGATGCCAACCAGGACGAATACTACTGCATGCCTGACTATAACACTACTGTCCTGGTCGTTCCCTCCACCAACGACGACTATGACAAGCTGGACATTCTGTTGGAGGACATGGCATATCAATCCAACCAAACCATTCTCCCCACGTATTACGAAACGGTAATCAAGATCCGCCGCTCTCCCGTCCCCGAGGTTGCGGAAATGCTGGAAATCATCCGAAACAGCATCTGCTATCATGTCGGCATGATCTACAACATCGATGCCGACTCCCTGATCAGCCAGGCTTCCTCCTCCGGCAACATTACATCGGTCTTTAAGGTGGGCGAAAAGCGTCTGAACGCGCAGATCAAAAAGGTGGCCGAAACCATTCAGAATCTGCCGTAAGCTGCAGTCTATCTCTATACAAGCCTCGCAAGGCATCGCACACAGGTGCGATGCCTTGTTTTTTTGCACAAATTTACTCCTTATTTTTTATTATAATCGCATATTGCACACAATTGCACTTTATGATACAATTAGAATACCCACAATAATAAAAGGAGGCTCTCTCATGACAAAACGTATTTTTGCCTTGCTTCTCGCTCTGCTGATGGTCATCCCGATCGTGGCCTGCGCAGCAGATGATTCCGGAAAACCCGCCGTAACCACGCCCAAGGCGGGTGAGACCACCGCAGCACCTGTATCCACCGCACCCGCTGTCACCGAGCCTGAGTATAAACCCACTCTGCCCGAGGTAAAGTATGAAGGTGAGCAGCTGGTCATTGTCCACCGTTCTCCCGATGAACAGTATTATCAGGAAATCTACATTCAGGCAGAAGAGATGAACGGCGATCTGCTCAACGACTCGGTCTACAAGCGCAACACCATCATCGAGGAAAAGTACGGCATTGACATTGTCAGTGTGCTCGCGTCCTCTCCCGATGACTCCATTGACATCGCCGCCCAGTCTCAGTCCGATGAGTATGACCTTGCTTTCCCCAAAATGAAGAACATTGCATCGACCATCACCGCGGGCTATCTTTACAATCTCCACGAGATGCCGCACGTGAACTTCGACAAGCCCTACTGGGACAGCAACTTCAACGAAGATATCACCCTTTACGGCAAGCTTTACGCTATGGTCAGTGACATTTCCCTGATGACCATGATCGGCTGCCGCGGTATCATCTTTAACCGCGACCTGGCCAAGAATTACGGCCTGGAGGATCCCTATGATCTGGTTCGCAGCAACAAATGGACCCTGGATAAGATGATCGAGATGGCACAGGGCGTTTCCGATGACCTCAACGGTGACCAGCAGTTTAACGAACTGGACCAGTACGGTATGCTTACCGAGTCCTCCAACTTCAAGTTCCAGGTTGTGGCAAGTGATATCGACATCTTCACCTTGGATGCAGACGGCAACCCCGTATGCGGCTTCATGAACGAGAAAACCATCTCGGTCATCGAAAAGATCCGTACCATCTACAAGGACGAAACCCACGCCATCAACTACAGCGATCTCAACGGAACCCCCGGTGCCGCCGCAAACGGATCCTACTGGAACTACGGCCGCGAGATCTTTGCCAACGGTCAGATCCTCTTCGTACAGAACGGTCCTTCCACCCTCGGCCAGCTGGTTGAGTATGGCATGGAGCAGGAATTCGGTATCCTGCCCAACCCCAAGTATGACACTGCACAGGAAAATTACTACCACATGCCCGACTGGGATACCACCGTCCTGGTAGTTCCCTCTACCAACGATGACTACGAGCGCCTGGGCATTCTTCTGGAGGACCTGGCATATCAGTCCAGCCAAACCGTTCTGCCCACTTACTATGAGACTGTCATCAAGATCCGCCGTGCACCCTCGCCTGAAATGGCAGAGATGGTGGACATCATCAAGAACAACATTTCTTACCACTACGGTTTGATTTATGATATTGATGCCAATGAGACCATTGGCAGTGCCGCTAACTCCGGCAACATTGCATCGGTGTTTAAGGTTGCCGAAAAGCGCCTGAATGCACAGATCAAAAAGATCGCCGAAGCTATTGCCAAGCTGCCGTAACCTATGTTTTTCAAGAGCTGCCGTGCTTACGGCAGCTCTTTTTTTGACGGACACAACCGAACACGCACAACACCGACGTATATTCTGCACAAAATCCTATTCTCAAATTTGTATAAAAAGCAACTGGATAAAAAACTTCTTTTATGTTATAATGTACTAACTCGAATACAACAAGGAGGATTCCTCATGACAAAACGCATTTTTGCCCTGATTCTTGCCCTGCTGATGGTCATCCCGATTGTGGCCTGTGCAGCAGATGATACCGACAAACCCGCCGAAACCACGCCCAATGTCGGCGAGACCACCGCAGCGCCTGTGTCTACCGCACCCGCTGTCACAGAGCCCGAGTACAAGCCCACTCTGCCCGATGTGAAATACGAAGGCACCGAGCTGGTTATCGTACATCGTGCCGTCGATGAGCAGTACTACCCCGAGATCTACATTCAGGCCGACGAGATCAACGGCGACCTGCTCAACGACTCGGTGTACAAACGTAACACCATCATCGAAGAGCGATACGGCATTGACATCGTCAGCGTCATCAACTCCTCTCCCGAATCGGCGGTCAGCGTTTCCGCCCAGGCACAGTCCGATGAGTATGATATTGCCCTGCCCAAGATGAAGAATATCAGCTCGCTGATCACCTCCGGCCACCTCTACAACTTCCATGACCTGGACTATGTTGACTTCTCCAAGCCCTACTGGGACAGCAACTTTGATAAGGACATTACCCTCTACGGCAAGCTCTATGCCCAGGTCTCCGATATCTCGCTGATGACCATGATCGGCGCCCGCGGCATTATCTTCAACCGCGACCTGGCCAAGGAGAACGGCCTGGAAGATCCCTATGATCTGGTTCACAACAACCAGTGGACTCTGGACAAGATGATCGAGATGTCCCTGAAGGTCTCCGCAGACCTGGACGGTGACCAGGCATTTACCGATTTGGACCAGTACGGTATGCTCACCGAGGGCTCCAACTTCCGTATGCTCGTCGTAGCCAGCGGCATCGACATCTTCACCCGCGACGCAGACGGCAACCCCGTTGTTGGCTTCATGAACGAGAAGACCATCTCGGTTATCGAAAAGCTCCGCGCCATCTACAAGGACGAAACCCACGCCATTGACTATACCGATCTGAACGGCACCGCAGGTGCTGCTGCCATCAACTCCTACTGGAACTACGGCCGCCAGATCTTTGCCAACGGCCAGATCCTCTTCGTACAGAACGGTCCTTCCACCCTCAGCCAGCTGGTAGAGTTCGGCATGGAAGACGAGTACGGCATGGTGCCCAACCCCAAGTACGACACCGCACAGGAAAATTACTACCACATGCCCGACTATGACACCACTGTTATGGTCATCCCCGCCACCAACGATGATTATGACCGTCTCGGCGTTCTCCTTGAGGATATGGCATATACCTCCAATCAGACCGTCCTTCCCACCTACTACGAGACCGTAATTAAGGTTCGCCGTGCACCCGGCCCGGAAATTGCTGAAATGATTGACATCATCAAGAACAACATTTCCTATCACCTCGGTCTGGTCTACGCAGTTGACGCGACCTCCATCATCAACCAGGCTTCCACCTCCGGCAATATCGCATCTGTATTCAAAGTCGGTGAGAAGAGAATGAACGCCCTCATCAAGAAGGTTAGCGACGCAGTGAAGGAACTGCCGTAAACAGTTTGATATTGGTTTCTACGCGGGGGTATCGAACAGCGATACCCCCGCATTTTTGCGAAAAGGAAGCACCGCGAAAATTCGCGGTGCTTTCTTTTTCGATCGGCTATCGGATCAGCGGTATCTTCTTCGCCGTATCCGACGCAGGATGATCCTTCCTGACACCAATACAGCCCCTACAACGATCAAAGAGACCAGGACCCATATCCAAGCATAGCTCTTGGGGCAAAGCAGTTCTACACCCCTCAGGGACAGTGCCTGCTCCCCTTCCGGGACATCATGGCTCTCCCCCTTCACCCACAGGTGCAGGGTCACCTCATCTCCCCGAAGGGCGGCGGTGTAGTCCGAAACATCAAAATATGCGGTCACCCATTCGCCGGTCACAGCGGATGAACTGCTCTCGTAGAGCATCTCTCCGTCCCGGCCGCCGGTGAGGCGAAGCATCAGTGTGCCGCGGGTGCCCGAAAGATCGGCGCGGTAGGTCACCGCCAAATAATCGGCCTGCCGCAGGACACCGGCATCAATCCCGGTGCGGCTGACACCCATGGCGGCGTCTCCGTGGCTTCGGTTCAGCACGGCGCAAAGAACAGGCTCTCCCGGCTCTTCGTCAGCGCGCATTTCCAGATAAGCGGTGTGGTCGGCAGCGGCAAAGCCGCAATCCCCTTCCGCAGTAAAATCAAACAGTATCTCGCGGCTGCAGGCCTCGGTCTTGCTGTTGGGCTTAATGGCCGAGCCATCCACCCGATTGATCCGGGCAGCCTTCTCCACATAGGGCAGCAGCGTATCCCACAGATCCCCCAGCAGATCAGTCCCCATCAGGGTACCGCCAATGCAATCGATCTCGGCAAAATTGGTATAGATTCGTCGCGGCTCGGCGGGCCGGCCATTCACCGCAGTATACAGACCGCAGCCCAGGTTATCGGTTACCTCGTCGGCCTCCGCGCGATAGATCATGGCTTCGATCCCGCCGTTCTCCAGCACACGACCGTAGGCGTAGGCATAGGATGCCGCCTGCTTGGCCGGCCCGTCTTCCCCCGCAGATGCAATGCGCAGGTCGCTGATCACCACCCGTCGCATCTCTCCGTCCCACAGCAGAAGCTCGTCCGACAAATAATCGGTCAGCACCGACAAATTGTGAGGAGTAACATAGGCTGCATCGGGATCGGCAGTCGCCAGCACATCCTCCCACAGGACGGAATCGCCCTTCCGGGAAGAGGTCAGGCTGAGGGCCACATTCCAGGGGATATCTCCTCCGCTGCGCAGATGCGCCGCCAGCGCGTCAAGCATATCCCGGGCGGCATAATCCAGCAAAGGATCGGCCGCAGCATCGGGATCGGCAGACATAGCGGTATAGTTCCCGCCAAAGGAAGCATAGACTCTTCCCTCAGCGAACTGACTCCGCACCGCCGTATCGGCCACGCGCAGAAGGGCAGCATACTCTGCCGCATGGGCACTCAGGGAACGCGCACCGCCTGAGTAGCTTATCCGGCTGCGATTGACACTCTCTCCCAAAATGAAGGAGCCGGCAAACCCGTATTCCCCATCAGCGCGGGTATAGCGGTCGGCAAGGAAGCTGAAGAAGCCTGCGATACGCATGAAGCTCTCACGGTCACCGAAGGAAATGGCATAGCCCTCAGCCCCCAGCTGAGCGCCGTCGGTATAGAGGGCGCGGAGTCCCGCCGGCATAGCATCGGAGGGCATTCCCCGCAAGACAACGCAGAGATAGGGATGAACCCCCGCATCGGTCATGGCACGAACGCGACGATCCAGTTCGAGCACCGCCTCCCGACGGAGATAAAAGGTAATCCCGTCAAAGTGATAGCGAATGGTATCCTCCGCCCCGGAAAAGGCCAGGTAATCCCCCAACGGCAGAGTGAGCACCGTATGGTCGGCACGTGTCTGCGCCGCGGCATCGGGATCGGCAAACCACAGGCCCTTGATGGAGGGCATCTCGGGATAGCTGGTCCGCGCCTCTTTCTCGGCACGTCCCAGGGCTTCGGGATTGGTCAGATAGACCGGGTTGGTCATCACACGATAACTGCCGTCATCCCGGCGTTGGGCCAGCACATAGCCGGAATACAGAGCGGATTCGGCGACATCATCCAGGCGATAGGTCATCTTCCCCGACACACGGCATTCTCCCACCGGAGAAAGCCCCGCCGTATCCACGGGCTGACCGGGAGCGATGGCGAAAAGATACAGGCTCTCCCCCTTCAGCTGGGAAACAGCGTCCCCATGGAGCTCAGCCCGCACGGTAATGCGCGGACCCGATTCCCGGGGTTCCACCTCCACCGAAACACCTTCGGGGAGCACCTGCCTGGCCGAGCACCCGGCCATCAGCCAAACAAACAGCAAAAGGGCCGCGATCCACAGCCCATGCCTTGAAATTGTCTTTTTCATAATCCCCCTCCGTTTCATGATGCGGCGACTACCTCGCCGTCAATGGGTGAGCCGCGCAAGTACGATCTCCATGGCATGCTCGGCCACGGCCATACGCATCTCCACGCCTTCCAGGTACTCTTCCTCGGTCATTCCCACCGATTCGATCAGGCTCTGTCCCAGGTCACCCCAACCGAACAGGGTGCCCAGCATACTGTCACGCTCGGACAGGATCAGATCAAGGAGTTTTTCGTCCCCTCCCGCCCCCAGCTCAGCCGCAAGAAGCTGATCGTACAGCCAGGGCGAAACGGTATCATACGAGTGTTCAAAATATGCGGTCAGGATATCTCCCGTTCGCACAGGATCAGCAGGATTCGCCGGCACCGAAATACATTCCGCCGCGTGGGAATCCACCGCGGAGCAATAGGCCTGTCCTTCCTCAAGGGAGGGCATGGGCAGCGCCAGCAGAGAATCATCCAGCAGAATCCGTTCAAGATTGCCAATGTTGAACGCCGCATCGTAGGCAGAGTTGGAGGCGGCCATCGCCGTCTGCATTACCGCAAAGCTGCGGCTGAAATTTTCGTTGGGTTCAAGGTGGGGGATATCATCCTCCTGCTTTTCGAACAGCTTTCCGCCGGCGCCCACAAACAGGGGCAGAACCGCTTCACCGTTCAGAGAAAGACTGCTTTCCGCCACTGCAGCAATCCAGGCCTCGGTGGTCCACTTCCCTGCGTGCACCAGGTCGATATAGCGCTCCGCTGCCCCCTCGGGGCAGGTGGGAACATCGGTGTCCAACAGCATGGCCGCCGTTGCCAGCCGATCGGTTAGAGTGGCAGCGCCGAACAGGAAGTAACAGCGGTTGGCAATGGTCAGCGCAGCGTTGAGGGACTGATCCAGCGCGTGATTCTGCAAATCAAAGTTCCCCATCTGCGCGGTGTCGGCAAGATAATTTCCCGCCGCGAGGGAAGCGGCCAGGGCAGCGTCGGGGAAACGGACCAGATCAATCCCCTCTCCCGCCTGCACACAGCGAATCACCTCGTCCTCCATGGACTCAGCGGAAACAATTTTATTTTGAATGGCAATATCCAGCGCTGTCTCCACCGCCTCATCCCGGGCGACCTGCGCCGCATCCAGCAGTTTCCCTTCCTCGGTGAAGGAAAAAACGGGGGCGGCACTCTGCAGTACCGTGCATTGATAACGGTCGTAGGTCTGCGCAAAAACGGTTTTCGACGGCACCTCCACCTCAACGGTGATGGAGTCCACCGTGGTGCCAAGGGATACCGATGATGTATCAGTCACGGTAGCGGTATCCTGTCCCACCTCTTCCGCGGGAGCATTGGCTTCGCCTGCTCCGCAGGCAACCATGCCAACGGTCAGGGTCAGAGCGGCCAATCTTGCCGCCAATCGACACAACTGCATCGGAATCCTCCTTTCTGATGAAGCAATAGAAATCTGATTGATCTGTACTTTACACATAAAGTCTGGGAACACGGCCGGTAATCAGGCAAAGGGGCTCATAATCAATGGTCCCCGCCCGCCGTGCCAGGGCAGACAGACGCTGGGGGGTATCGCCGAAGAGGGTGACCTCATCCCCCACCGCAGCATCCAGCCCGGTGATATCCAGCATACATTGGTCCATGCAAATATTGCCCACCACTTCTGCCTCCTGCACACCCATAGCGGTGGAAATGGCGACCCGTGCGCCACGGAAGGCCCGGACGAAGCCGTCGGCATAGCCCACGGGAAGGGTGGCAATTCTGCGGGGGGTATCGGCCTGCCAGCACCCGCCGTAGCCCACCGGCTCTCCGGGAGCAAGATCATGAATATGGGCGATCTGGGTGCAGAGCCGCATGACAGGACGAAGGGAAACAGACATCAGCGGCGCACAGTCGGCCGAAGGAGCCACGCCGTAAAGCACGATTCCCAGCCGAACCGCATCCAGATGGTACCGGTCCGTGCGGCAGGCGGCGGCACTGTTGCAGACATGGCGCATCCCCACATCCACGCCCCGGGCAGTCAAGGCATCGCACACCGCCAGATAGCGGTCATACTGCGCGGCAATGGGGGCCTCGTCCGCCTCATCGGCGCGGGCGAAATGGGTATACAGACCGCAGAGAGAAAAATGGCTGTTCTGTGCCAGGACACAAATTCCATCCACCGTCTGCTCCAGGGCATTGGGAAGCGTGGAAAAGCCCAGGCGGTTCATTCCCGTGTCCAGCTTAACGTGAACCCGCAGGCACACATCGGCGGCGGCAGCGGCATCAGCCAGATCAGCGGCGTAATCGGCGGAGAAAACTGTTTGGATCAGCCGATGCTGAGCCAGCAGCCCCGCTTCCTCGGGCAGGGTATAACCCAAAATGAGGATTTCTCCCCTCTCCGGCGGACATACCCCACGGATGGCAATGGCTTCCTCAATGCAGGAGACGGCGAAAAACCTGCAGCCTTCCTCCATCAGCGCCTGCACACAAGGGAGTGCGCCATGGCCGTAGGCATCGGCCTTGACCACCGCAATGGGGGTACAGCCGTCGGCACAAATGCTGTCCCTCAGCTGTCGGAAATTGTATCGCAGCGCACCCGTGTTGATCTCTGCCCAGGTTTTATGGGTAGAGAGCGCGGGAAACTCTGCGTATGAATAAGCAATGTTCATGAATGAAAGGTCGTTCCTTCTTCTAAGTATTTTCGGTTGGGGTACCAAGCAGATCCACCCATATGGGTCTTCCCCGCAAGTCCGCCTCGATCCGCCGCGGAAATCCCCGGACATCCAGCCACAGGACATAGCTGCCCTCATCATCGGTGACCGAGATGCGGTTCAATGTTGTTCCGTTCTGGTGTATCACCTCGGCGCCGCCCAGCACACAGTCGATGCAGAAAAGCTCGGCAGGCATGGAAAGCCCGGCTAAATTCTCAGCCATGGGTAAGGTCACCGTCCCGCGGGAAAGGGTCATCTCCCCTTCGGTTCGGGTAATCGTCAGCCCCCGCAGCGTAGACGGAGCCGTGTAGGTCAGCACAAAATCCCGACGGTCGATCTCCTCCCCCGCCGCGCTGTCACAGGGGGACAGCACAAGCTCGGCAGAAAAATCCACGCCGTCCGCCTGCCCCTGCAGAACCAGCGACAGGGCATCATCCTGATAGGCCAGCGGATCGGCCGAGCCGGGGGTACAGGCGGTAAGTAACAGCAGAAAAAGCAGGACAAAAAAGCAGATCGGCTTCATTGCGGCCTCCCGGGGTGTTTTGCTTCACCCTATGCGAAGGCAGCAAAATTTATGCAGCGGCTCAGCGGCTGACAGGCGTGATCACCGTAGCGGCGCTGTTGTAGTACTTGCAGATCTTAAGCAGATGCGTGGTCGCCTCGAAGTAGAGCACGCAGGTCTTTTTGTCCTCTTCCCACAGAGCATAGTAAAGGTCCCGTGCGTCCATGGAGGAAGCGGCACAGTACACCTTCTCGGGAGCATAGCGCTTGATCTCAGCCTCGCCGGCCTCGTCCAGGGGCGCAATTTTACGCATCCGGGAGAATTCCACCTCAAGCTGGGGACGGCGGGTACGGTTGCCGTACACAATGGTAAAGCGCAGGGTGTTGGACACCGTGGTCAGCTCATAATCAGGACGGGTATATCGCCAGGTGAAGAAAATCAGCATCCACAGAAAAATCGGAGTAAGCGCAATCATGGGAAGGAAAAATCTGAACAGCGTGGTACCCAAAACGAAGAAGCCCACCACAAAGAGAACATAACCCACGATCGCCAGAATTCGGTAGACCATCCATTTTCCCGTCAGCTTCTGGGAAACCACAAATTCGTAATTCTGCATATCTGCCATAATACGTACTTCCTTTCGCATGGTATAGATATTGATATTATATCATATTCCGTAGAATATTTCAACAGAAAACGATAAAAACGTGTTTTTCTCTCCCCTGTTTTTACCCTCTCCGCAGGTAAATTCCCCCTTCCCTCTTGACATTTACCCCGAAATATGATAAACTGAACAGGTATCTTTGGAATGCTTTTTCCGCTACGGAGGGTTATCGAAGCGGTCATAACGAGGCGGTCTTGAAAACCGTTTGGGCGCAAGCCCACGTGGGTTCGAATCCCACACCCTCCGCCAATAAAAAAAGAGCCTTTGCCCAACGGGCAAAGGCTCTTTTTTATTGCATTTAACATTTTGCCGCAGCAACGCTACCGCCGGCAAACCGACACCTGCACCGCAAGCATCTCCACATCCTCACGCTGAGGCGGCCGCGTTCCCTCGGCCATGCAGGCGGCGCTGCCGTAGCTGACGGCACGCTGAAGCATTTCGGCGGGGGTACACCCCTCTTTGGCGGCAGCGATGAAGCCGCCGATGGCGCTGTCCCCTGCACCGATGGTAGATTTCACCTCGATTTTGGGAGCGCGGGCGGTGTAACAAGCACCGTCCTCGGCAGCCAGCACGGCACCGGCTCCTCCAAGGCTGATCATCACGTTATCGGCGCAGGACTGCCTAAGCGCCAACGCTGCAGGCACCGCACTGTCCAGATCGGTCACCTGCATGGAAGAATACATGGCGATCTCCTCCTCGTTGGGCTTGATCAGCCACGGGCGGACGGCGGCAATATCCTCCAGAGAGAAGGACCGCGAGTCGATCACAATCTTGGCACCACTTGCCTTGAGTCTGCACAAGAACGCCCGCGCATCGGCAGCACCGATCCCTCCGGGGAGACTCCCCGTGAAGGTAACTACTGTCCCATCATCAATCTGCGGGGCAAGCAGCGCTTCCACCTGCTCCAGCAGTGCGGGGCCAGCGGCAAATCCCCGAAAGCTGATCCGTGTTTCGGGGGCATCGTCGGTGTGCAGGGTGATATTCTCCCGAATCCGTCCCGGTACGGCGAGGGTGATGTGGGAAATCCCATCAGCGGCAAGAGCGCGCTTGAAGGTATCGCCGTTCTCCTCCCCCAGCACCACCAGGGCGGTATTCTCCACCCCGCACGCCACCAGTGCACGGGAAATGTTAACCCCTTTTCCACCCGCTTCCAGGGCAGTGATCTCGGCCAGGTTTTCATGGTAGGGAGCAAAGGCCGGGGTATGGCAATGCATATCAAAGGCAGGATTGAGGGTAAGGGTAATAATTTTCATGGTTCATCCTCACTGAATTTTCGGTGCGTTTGCCAGCAGATATTCCTCTGCTTCGGTGCACCACAGACCGCCATGGGCGGCAACAATCTTCGCCAGCTCGGCATAAAGGGGATCGGTCTTCCCCAGCTCGGCCAGGTCGTCAATGGCCACCAGGGGAATATCCAGGGCGTTGTAGCAGACCTTCTTGGCGCCGTCGGGCTTTTCCATGGCAAAAATCGCCTCGGGAACCGCCCGCAGACCAAGAATGTGAG
>JAFTUB010000172.1 GCA_017466495.1 Clostridia bacterium | reverse complement strand
TTGTCCCTCTTTTCAATTTGTTTGGATAACTTCAAAACACCAGCTGTACCAGCACCATGTGGCAAACCGTTCCGCAGATGATGCTGACCAAGGTGTTGCGCTTCCATACATAAAGCACGGTGACCACAGCGCAGGCGATCAGCGTTGGCAGAAACCCGGAAAGGGAAGAAAAGCTGATCCCCTTCAGACAGTAGACCACAAGCATCCCCATAATGGCGTAGGGCAGAATCCGGCCCAATTTTTGAATGATTTTCGGTGTTTGTCTTGTGCCGTTGAAGACGATGAAGGGCAGGAAGCGAAGGGCTGCCGTTACCAGCGCGATCACAGCAACCATGCTCCAGGTGTGTACGTTATACATGGCTCTCATTCTCCCGATACAGACAGAGTGACAGCGCAATGATCAGCATGGTGGGAATAAGAAATTTCTCGCTTCCGAAGAGAAGCCGACAGAGCACCGATGCAGATACGCCGATGATGGCGGGGAGATGTTTCTTTGCGGTCATCCACTGCTCAAGGAATATGGTGAGGAAGAGCGCTGTGAGGGCGAAATCGATCCCCTCGCTGTTGAATTTGAGCAGCGTCCCTGCGACCGCTCCCGCCACCGAACCGGTGACCCAATAGAGGTGATTCAGCAGGGAAACAAAGAGGCAGTAGTTGCTGTGCTGCTCCGGCGGAATGTTCGCATTGTCGCCGCAAACCAGAGAATAGGTCTCATCGGTCAGAGCGAAGATCAGATAGGGCTTGCGCTTGCCCGTTCCCTGATATTTTGATAGCATGGAGATGCCGTAAAAGAGATGCCTTGCGTTGACCATCAGGGTAGTGATCGCCGCGGTGACCAGTGAAGCACCGCCCGTCAGCAGGCCTACGGCAACATACTGCATGGAGCCGGCGTAAATCAGCAGGCTCATGGCAAAGGCAAGCAGGATGCCGTATCCCGCCGACTTCAGGATGATCCCAAAACCGAAGCCCAGCACAAGGTACCCGGTGAGCACCGGAATTGTGGCGATGAATGCCTTTTTCAGCGTTTGTTTCATGGCCAATCCTTTCTCGGGATCTAATGGCTTATTTTTCATCTTCCCGGGTTTGCAGCTTGGCCGCATATTCGAGCAACTCGGGGAAGCCACCGTTGGGATAGGCGGAGATATCCTCTCCGATTTTGTTGATCAGGCAGTCGGTAAGCAGGAATACCTCCATCCCCAGCTTCCGCGCCACCATATCATCCCCTACGTCGTTGCCTACCATCAGGCACTCCTCCGGCGCCATGTCCAGCTTTTGCAGAATTTCGCGGTAATAGTCGAGGTTGGGCTTGCAATAGCTTGCATTTTCATATGTGGTGTAAAGCTCAAAATCCTCCGGTGTAAGCCCTGCCCAGCGGATGCGCTTTTCCGTGGCGATAGCAGGGAAGATGGGGTTGGTGGCGAGTGCCACTCGAAATCCCATGGATTTGAACCGGGCCACAGCCTCGCCGGCACAGGGCGTGTATCCGCACACCGCTTGGACTGCATCGAAATTTTCCCGGTAGAATGCATCAAACAGCGGCAGATCACGGGCGGCCCTTGCCCCGTACAGGGAAGCGAAGTGGGCCCAAAATGCCTTCTCGTTAGAACGACTGCCATCGTTTTGGATCATTTTGTTCGTACCCGCCCAAATTGCGGCGATGAGTTCTTCGGGCACATAGCCGTGGGGAGCAAGCTTCGCGGCAATCCCCTTGAAGTAGGCTTTGACAAATATATCCTGATCCATGGGAAGCAGAGTTCCGTCCAGATCAAACAGGACCATCTTAATGTGTGACATCGGCTTCGGTCTCCCTTTTGTTCGCTCCCCAAAGGCCCGGATAGACCAAACATGGGGCGGTATATGCCATATTATACCATGATATCAGAAAGTTTTCAATTGTTTCTTTACCGAACTGTTCGGCAGGTCTCTTTTCGCGTGCCGGGACAGATTATTCGGGAAAAATTCAGTTTGCACCCCGGTGCGATACTGCCTGAATCTGCACGATTTTGGTAGAAGTGCACAAAAAGAAGGGGGCGATTTCTCTGATTTGACAGAGAAAAAGTCGTAAAGAACCCTTGCAATTTGTATGGAATTGCGGTATAATAAATAAGAAATGGTATCGTGATTTTGTACAGAACAAAATAAACGCTATCAACATTTATCATATTTATTCTACAGGAAAGGATATTCTGTGGGGGAATACTCTGCAGAATGGGTACGCACATCATGGGAAAACAGGAAACCAAAAAGATTCGTAATGTCGCGCTTCTTGGTCACGGCGGCAGCGGTAAGACTTCGCTGGCTGAGGCTATGCTCTACATCAGCGACGGCACAGATCGTCTCGGAAAGACCCCGGATGGCAACACGGTGTGCGACTACGATAGCGAAGAGATCAAGCGTGGTTTTTCGCTGCAGACTGCCATTGCACCCATTAACTGGAAGGATGTCAAGATCAATGTGATCGACACCCCCGGTTACCTGGATTTCGCAGGTGAGGTTGCACAGGGTCTGCGTGTGGCCGACAGTGCCGTTATCGTCATCGACGGCAAGTCGGGTATCGAGGTCGGTACCGAGCTGGCTTGGGACTATGCCACTGAGGCAGGTATCCCGAAGGCGTTCTTTATCAATAAGTTTGACGACGGCGAGGCTCGCTTCCGCCGCGTATTTGATCAGCTGCACGAGCGTTTCGGCGTGTCGGTTTGTCCCATCGTTATCCCGATGATCGACGGCGACACCGTTACCGCATTCCTGGATCTGATCGACATGAAGAGCTATACCTATAACTCCAAGGGCGGCTACGGCGAGGCTGCAATCCCCGCTGCATTCGTTGCTGAGGCTGAGAAGTACCGCGAGGTACTCTACGAGGCAATCGCTTCCACCGATGAGTCCCTGATGGAGAAGTTCTTCGGCGGTGAGGAGATCACCCGTGAAGAGGCCGTGCTGGCTATCCATGAGGGTATCCTCCACGGTGCAATCGTTCCCGTCATCTGCGGTGCCGCTACCCGTCTGTGGGGCGTCGGCAACCTGCTGGACATCATCGACGAGTCCTTCCCCCGCCACACCGCAAAGGGAAGCGAGAAGATCGTGGTTGGCGATAAGATCGAAGAGCTGCCCATCGAGACCGATGGCGTTCCTTCCATCTTCGTCTTCAAGACCATCGCTGACCCGTTTGTGGGTAAGATGTCCTTCTTCAAGGTCATGGCCGGCGAGCTGAAGCGCGACACCATTCTCAAGAACATGACCACCGGTCAGTCCGAGAAGCTTTCCCACATCTACGTGATGAAGGGTAAGAAGCAGATCGAGGTTGATCAGCTCAACTGCGGCGATATCGGTATGGTCGCTAAGTTGGCCAACACCAACACCAATGATACTCTGACTGCAGGCGGCGTGGTTCGCTATGCACCCATCAAGTATCCTCAGCCCTACATGAGCATGGCTGTTATGCCTGCCGCAAAGGGCGACGAGGACAAGATCTCGGGCGGTATCGCACGTCTGCTTGAGGAAGATCTCACCCTGAAGTTTGAGAATGACGCCGAGACCAAGCAGCTGGTGCTGTCCGGCATGGGCGATATGCATCTGGATGTAACGGTTGCCAAGCTGAAGAGCCGTTCCAACGTCTCGGTTAAGCTGGCTACCCCGAAGATCCCCTACCGCGAGACCATCACCAAGACCGTTCAGGTCGAAGGTAAGCATAAGAAGCAGTCGGGCGGACACGGTCAGTACGGCCATGTGAAGATCACGTTCAAGCCCGGTGAGGCTGAAGGCCTGACCTTTACCGAATCCACCGTCGGCGGATCCGTTCCGAAGAACTTCCATCCCGCAGTTGAGAAGGGCCTGCTTGAGGCAATGCAGAAGGGCGTTGCAGGTTATCCTGTTGTTCGCCTTGCCGCTGACCTGTATGATGGCTCTTACCACGACGTTGACTCCTCCGAGATGTCCTTCAAGATGGCTGCATCCCTGGCCTACAAGGAGTGCCTGAAGCAGGCTAAGCCGGTCATCCTTGAGCCGGTTGGCGCACTGTTTGTCACTGTTCCCGAGGCTATGGTGGGCGATGTCATGGGCGACCTGAACAAGCGCCGCGGCCGCGTTATGGGGATGAACCCCGCCGAGAAGAAGGGCTACACCGTGGTCGAGGCCGAGGTGCCGAAGGCTGAGATGATGGACTACACCATCGCTCTCCGCGCTTCCACCCAGGGCCGCGGAAGCTTCACCTATGATTTCGTGCGCTACGAGGAGGTTCCCTCCACCGTGGCACAGAAGATCATTGCCGAGGCTGCCAAGGACGAGGAATAATTTCAAAAAGAGAAGGCTGCCGCAAATTGCGGCAGCCTTATTTGCATATAAATTTTCAGTTGAAGTACGGTTTGCTTCGATTGCTGCAGAAATAGGAAAAGGTATTCGGCCGGTCGATGATTTCCCGAGCGAAGATCAGAAGAGCGAAGAAGGCCGGGGTAGGGTTGAAGTTGTATACCGTCTGCAATTCGTCGTTGATCTCGATTTGTGAGGTGTGGAGCATATGGTATTTGGTGAGAAGGGCAAGGATCTCAGTGGCCTTTTCTCGGTCTATGCCCAGCTTTTGGACCAGCAGATCGGGGGTAAAGGCCTTTTTGTGATCGCGGCTGTGGAGCAGAACGCAGGCATCGAATACGGCTTTGTCCGAGAGAGCACTGAAAAGGGAAGGGTAGTCGATTCCGTGAAATAATGCTGTATCGGTGTCCTTCGGTTCGGGGACAATGAGAAAATACTGCAGGCGGCTGCCGATGCTCATGTGGGTGAAGCCCTCATTCTGCAGCATGGCAGAGTAGTGGTTTGCACCGAGGTTCCCGATCTCCTTTTCGTAATCCTCAATGCTGCCGGTATCAATAAAATGTCCGTGGGGCATCATGGCACGCTCCATGTCCCAACAGAAATTGAAGACACGACGGAATTTCTCCTGACGCGGCGTTTCTTGGATGCGCTTGATCAGCGCGGCCTGCAGATTTCCGTTGTCGGGGCTTTCTCGCTTGAACAGCGTGTCGATGGATACACCGAAATAATCGGCGATCCGGGGCAGCAGCTCGGTGTCGGGGAGGCCGCCGTTCTCCCACTTGGAGACGGCCTGGGTACTGACCCCTACATAACGGGCCAGCTCTTCCTGCTTGGCACCTTTTTCCTTTCGGAGTGCTGCAATTTGTCTTCCGACAGTTTGAATCTCCATACATATTCTCCTTTTGGGGGTGAGATTTGAGAAAGCGGCTTTCACTGTATCCATTATAGCATATCTTTCATCCCTCTGCAATGGAGGTGATTTTGATGCGTTCAACTCCCGGTTGATTGACGGATGGGGTAACAGACCGAACAAAAACAGCGGTTCTGCGGCCGAAGTCGGCCGCAGAACCGCTGATCGTTGTGCTTATTTTCGATAGTAGGTATAGTACGCAATGATGGTGCGTTCCTCGCCGCCATGCTCGTAGTCGGGAGCAGTGATGATGGCGCCCTCAAGGGAGAGCAGCTCGGAGGCCCGCATTTCTTCCACCCTGGTGCGCAGAACGATGTCCCCCGAGGAGAAGACGATGAACTCCCCGTCCCGCAGACTCAGACAGCCATCGCGGCCAATGATCTCGTCCACATTGTCCTTGCGCTCTGTACAGTATTTGATGTGCCGCCCCGCCAGATGCGCGGCCATATCCTCTTTGAATCGGCGGCTGTTTTCATTTTTGGGTTTGATGCGCTTTTTGAAGAAATTGAACATAAAAGCCTCCGGTTTTTTGGGTGAAATTTGTGAAAACATCCGATATTTTTGTAAATTTTGCGATTTCTCTTGCTTTTTTTTCAGAATGTGATATATTATCTGTAACGTAAAAACACAGATGACCGATGATCGAATCGGATGTGCGGGGGCGGACTGTTTTTATGTATACAGTATACCACATCTGGCACATCCACTTCAAGGGGATTTTCCCAAAATCCCCAAAAAGTTTTGAAACAGGAAAGGATGTGTTGATATGCTGCCATTGGATAAGCTCACCGAGAAGGCTTATTCGGACTTCGCGTCAAAGGGCTGCGATCCTGCGGCATTCGACGCGGTTCTGTCGCTGGACATGAATCTGTCCGGTGACTTTGGCCGGACCTGGCTCGCGTTGGATCGAACACGAAAACGTTTGTACCGTCTCTCAGAGGATGACGGTGCTTTTGCCGAATTTTCGCTTGCGTTAACAGCGGAACCGTATGTGGACAATTATACGTCCTCAAACCGATTGCTCGCTCACGAGTGTCAAGAACCTGTCCCCGAGAAAGGGGAGCTTGATGAAAAGGAATACGAGAAATTACTTGAGGATTGGCGGCGGTCAAGAACCACCGTCACGATTGGCTATTGTACGAACGCCTGTAAGCGCAAGCTTTTTGCTTTTGTCCACATCTGGGAACGCTTTGCCCAGGGCAAAGAGGTGGGGGAGGATGACCCCATCTTCGAGCAGTTCAATGCCAAGTGCCCCAAATGCGGGACGGTATACGATGACCAGCAGCGGCGCATCTGCAACCACTGCATCAAGAAAAGCGCCACCATGGTGCGGCTCCTGGCTTACTTCAAGCCATTCAAGCTGCAGTTTGCCACAGTCATGTTCTGTCTTGTGGCCAGCGCGGTGATTTCGCTGCTGACCCCCATTGTCAGCAACCGCATTTTCTATGACCAGGTGATCGCTCCCCCGAAATTTGTGGATGGGGTGCAGGTTCAGGGTAAACTGCACAGCATCGAGTGGGTATACATTATGGTAGCCATCCTCTTTGGCATGGCGGTACTCTCTCTGCTGATCGGGATCATTCAAAACCGTGCCAACGCCTATATGTCTACCCGCGTGACCAAGAACATGAAGAACGACCTGTTCCGCGCTTTGCAGGGACTTTCGCTCTCCTACTTCAACCAAAACCCCACCGGACGTTTGATCAATCGCGTCAACTACGATGCCGTGAAGATCCGCTCCTTCTATATTGACGGTGTTCCGCATTTTATCGTCAATATGCTTAACTTCATCGGTCTGACCATCTTCCTCTTTTCCCTGAACTGGAAGCTGACTCTTGTGGTGTACATCCCCGTGCCCATTGTGGTGTGCATTTTCAAATTCATGCTGCCCAAGCTGTGGCGGATGTACTCCCGTCAGTGGCGGCGTTCCTCCTCCCTCAATGCCATGCTGGGTGACTCGCTCAACGGTATCCGTGTGGTCAAGGCCTTCGCCAAAGAGGCAGAGGAAACCAACCGCTTCTACCAGTACGCAGAGAATCTCTATCATGCCAATCTTCAAACCAACCTGGTGCATCTGACCATTTTCCCCGTCATCGGTCTGCTGATCGGTATCTCTTCCCAGGCCATTTGGGGCTTTGGCGGCTTCATGGTCATGGACAACTTCATGACCTACGGTGAATTTGCCACCTACCTCGGCTATGTGGGCATGATCTTCGGTCCCTTGAATTTCTTCACCAACTTCACCAATATGCTTACCGATACCATCAACTCGGCGGTGCGCATGTTGAAACGCTGGATATGATCCCCGATATCACCGATGCGCCCAATGCCGTGGAGCTGGAGACCATTCGTGGGGACATTGTGTTTGATCATGTGGGCTTCCACTACAATCCCAACCGCCCCATCCTCAAGGATGTATCTTTTACCATTCATGCCGGCGACCATGTTGGCCTGGTGGGGCACACGGGAAGCGGGAAGAGTACCATTGCCAATCTGATCACCCGTATGTACGATGTCATCAGCGGTTCCATTTCCATCGACGGTCATAACGTCAAGGAGATCAAGGTGGAAACCCTGCGGCGGAATATCGCCATTGTGTCCCAGGAGATCTATCTTTTCCGCGGCACCATTGCCGAGAACATCCGTTATGCCCGGCCCGATGCCACCATGGAGGAGGTCATCGATGCCGCCCGCGCGGCAAACGCTCATGACTTCATCATGCGCCTGCCCGAGGGGTATGAAACCCTCATCGGCATCGGCAGCCGCTCTCTCTCGGGCGGTGAGCGCCAGCGCATCTCCATTGCCCGAGCCCTGCTGATGAAGCCATCACTGCTGATCCTGGACGAGGCAACAGCGGCAATGGATACCGAAACCGAGCGGCTGATCAGCGATGCCATTGAGAAGCTGATCAAAGGCCGCACCACCATTACCATCGCCCACCGTCTTTCCACCCTCAAGGACTGCAACTATCTGATGGCCATCGAGCACGGTGAGATCGCAGAGCAGGGAACAGCCGAAGAGCTGATGGAAAAGAAGGGTGTCTACTACAAGCTCTACACGCTCCAGAGCGAGCAGATGAAGAAGGTCATGGCGGGGCTCTGATCCCGCGCTTCGGCACAGCATTTGCCCGTGAGGCAGAAAGGAATTACATCATGGCTGAAACGAAGGTACAAAATCCTGCCGCCGAAAATGACGAAGACGCGGCATTGTTTGAAAAACGGGAATCGGTGATGCTCACCCCCGAGAATGCGGTGTTCTCCCGCTCGGAGGGCGGCTTGATCTCTCTGGATCTCACCGGCCCTGACGGTGAGAGGGAACATTTTGAGCGGGTGGTGGTGCTTCGCTCCTTCCCCATCACCGACCCCGATGAGTACATTGCGGTGCGGGAGCCTGAGACCCGCAAGAGCCGCCGCGGCCACGAGATCGGCCTCATCCGTCACATTCGCGAGTTCGACGAGGCAACGGTAGCATTGCTCAACGAGGAGCTGGACCGCCGCTACTTTACCCCCGAGATTCACCGCATCCTCTCGGTCAAGGATAAGCTTGGCTATTACTACTGGGATGCCGAAACCTCTGCGGGAAAGGTGAGCTTTGTGGTCAACAACATCTCCTCCAATATTCGCATTTTGGAGGATGAGCGGATCTTTATCTTTGACATTGACGGAAATTGCTTCCAGATTTCCGATGTGACCAAGCTTGACCGTGCCAGCTACCGCAAAATCGAAATTTACCTGTAACGGAAATCTGTAACCTGTAACCGAGTCGTATCGGGAAAGGAGACGAAAGATGAAACTGATGTATGATCTCCCCGAGCAGGACGAGCGTGCTTTTTTGGCCGCCGTTGGCGAGGGCGAGAAGCGAATGTACTGTCTTCCCTACAACATCGAAGTGGATCGCTTTGTGTCGGGATGGATGGTGTTCACCGATCAGTACATATACAAAATTCTGGACGGCGAGCTGAAGGAAAAGTTCAAAATGTCCGAGCTCTCCGATTTTTCCACCGAAAATCTTTACGGCAGCTGTGCCTTTTATGCCAAACAAAACGGCGTCAGCCGCCTGCTCTGCCGCTTTATCTCGGGGCGGAACCTGCCCCGGTACTCGGTAATGGTCAAGGCCTGCGAGATCCTGGCCGAAGGGGGAAGCAAAGAGCCCCTGACCAACAGCGAGCCGGAACGCTACTGTCCCAAGTGCGGTCGTCCCTTTGTCCTGCACACCAAGATCTGCCCCTTCTGCCAGGACAAAAAGGAAACCTACCTTAAGCTGTGGCGCATGACCCGCGGCTTGCGGCTGATGATGCTTTTCCCGCTGATCGCCGCTATCTTTTCGGTGATCTTCCGCTTTGTGGTGCCTGCGGTACAGCGGTACGCCATCGACAACTTCATTGTACCCGAGTTTGGCATCGAGCGAGGCTCGGTGGGGGCATTTTTGCTGGTGGTGGTGGCCATTGTGGTCCTGGACGTCTTCCACCGCGGCATTGATGTCATCAAGCAGCGTATGGCCGCCTACTCGGGCAACAAGTTCACCATGATGCTCCGGGCGCTGCTCTTTGAAAAGATTCAGAACCTCTCCATGGCATCGGTGCAGCAGAAGTCGGCGGGTGACCTCATGGGACGCATCAATAATGACGTGTCCACCGTGCAGTCTTTCATTACCGGAAACCTGCCCACCTACTTTGCTCAGGCATTCTCCTTCCTGCTGGCCCTGGTGCTTTTGCTCTGCCTGGATCCCCTCATGTGTCTGTTTGTGTTTATCCCTCTTCCCCTGACGGTGTTTATCATTATCCGTTTCTGGACAACCGTGCGCCAGCGCAATATCCACGCATGGCTCATCACCACCCGCACCAACCGACACCTGCAGGATATTCTCAACGGCATTCGTGTGGTCAAGAGCTTCGGCAGCGAGGAGCGGGAGATTATTCGCTTTGAAGAGCACACCGAGCGGCAGGCCGCCCAGGATGAGTCCAACGCCAAGCTGTTTGATACCGTCTTCCCCCTGCTGGGCTTTGCCCTGCGTCTTGGCAACTACATGATCATGCTCTACGGTAATCTGAAGGTGTTTGCCGGCTCCATGACCATCGGTGCACTGAACCAGTTCAACAGCTATGCCACCATCATCTACGAGCCGCTGATGCAGATCACCGCCATCCCCCGTAATATCTCTGCCTTCCTCACTTCCCTTAATAAGGTGTTCGAGATCCTGGAGGAGGAGCCCGAGGTGGCGGATATCGAGCTGCCCATTGATATCTCCATCGAAGGCGACATCAGCGTCCGCGATGTCACCTTTGGCTATGACAGCTACAATCCCGTGCTTGAGCATATTAATCTCGAGGTCAAGCAGGGCGAGATGGTGGGCATCGTGGGGCACTCAGGCTGCGGTAAAACTACGCTGATCAATCTGCTGATGCGTCTTTACGATGTGACCGAGGGCGCGATCTTCATTGATGATGTCAACATCAAGGACATCTCCCAGAATGCCCTCCGTTCTCAGATCGGTGTGGTTCTGCAGGAGACCCATCTGTTTGCCGGCTCTGTGCGGGATAATATCCGCTATTCCAAGCCCTTTGCTACCAATGAGGAGGTCATCGCGGCGGCACGGCTGGCCAACGCCCATGACTTCATCATCAATCTCCCCGAGGGCTACAATACCATGGTGGGCGAGAAGGGCTACTCCCTGTCCGGCGGTGAGCGTCAGCGCATCGCCATTGCCCGCGCGCTGATCCACAATCCCCGCATTTTGATTTTGGACGAGGCGACGGCAGCCCTGGACACCGAAACCGAGAAGCTGATCCAGGATGCCATTAACAAGCTGACCAAAAACAGAACGACCTTTGCCATTGCCCATCGCCTGTCCACCCTGCGGAACGCCGACAAGCTGTTGGTGCTTGACCGAGGCAAGGTGGCGGAGTATGGCACCCATGCCGAGCTGCTGGCGGCAAAGGGAATCTACTATAAGCTGGTCATGGCACAGCAGCGTGCCGCCCTGCAGAAGCAGGGATAAGACCGAAAAAACGGAGCAGTCCCGCGGTGCGTACCGCAGTTCTGCTCCGTTTTTCGGATTGCACGAGGTGCAGCTGTAACCTTTTCACTTTTTTCCGGTTCTTATGGTTGAAGGGAGGAATGCAGAATGGAGGATACTGCCATTATCGCGCTGTTTGAAGCGCGGGACGAGTCGGCTATTGCGGCCACGGAGGCACAGTACGGCAAACTTTGCCGTTCTATTGCTGAGGGGATTCTGGGAAGCCCCCAGGACGCCGAGGAATGCGCGCAGGACGCGTATCTGCGGCTGTGGAATGCTATTCCCCCCGCCAAGCCTGCGTCGCTCTCAGCCTATTTAGGGCGCATTGTACGCAATCTTGCCCTCAACGTGGCTGAGAAGAAGCGGGCTGCCCGGCGCGGCGGTGAGGTGCTCCCCTTGCTTGCGGAGTTGGAGGAATGCCTGCCGCCCATGGAGGATGGCAAGGAGATCGGGGAAGTTCTCGACCGCTTCCTTGGGGAATTGAATGCCGAAAACCGACGCATTTTTCTTCGCCGGTACTGGTATTGCGACAGTGTTGCCGCCATTGCCGCACGCTTCTCCGTGAAGGAGAGCGCGGTGAAGGTACGCCTGCATCGGATGCGGGCGCAGCTCAGAGAAAAACTCGAACAGGAGGGGATTACACCGTGACAGGGAGAGAACTTTTTTTTACCGTCGGCGAAGTGCGGGACGAATGGATCGCCGATGCCGGGGAAGAGGATATTCCCCAAAAGAAACCGAAGCGATGGAATTGGATGCGGCGGCTCGGCGCCGTGGCAGCCTGCTTTCTTGTACTGCTGACAGTGGGGTATTGCTTTGCCGACTGGTACTATCCCCTGGGCGCCCATGAAGAAGTCCTGCGCATCAAGCCCCTGGTGCTGTACAACCGCCTGATGAGCTACGAGCTCGTCCGCCTGGGCGAGGGACAGCGGGCAATGCTGCCCCACCGACGGGGGGAATATGTGGGCAACCTGCAGGGGACCGAGGTGTGGCACCTGCAGGGCCGTGAGGACTACGCCGAGCTGATCTTCCATGACGGCGAGACCTGGCAGCTGGGGAAAATCAATCAGTACAATAGCCTGGCCGAGGGCTGGACCTATGATCCCATAGAGGATGCCGATTGGGCCTTTGGCTCGTTGCTTTCCCCCGAGGAATGGGCGAACATTGATACTTCTACTTACACCATGGCCGAGGTCCTGCGCAATATTTACGCCGCAGAGAGCGCCGGGGATATCGCCTGGGTGCGCTTCGAGAAGAGCGAAATCGACAATACCCAGATTGGCCAGTCGGTGAAGGTGAAGACCGTCACTTTGCGGGATGAAGGGGAGATTGCCCGGGTGTGGGAAATCATGGCCGGCCTTACTCCTCTCGACCATCATGCCGAGCGTCCACAGCCAAAGGTCACATTGCCGGAGGATGTTCGCGTTGTGCAGGTGGTGCGGAACGTGACCGTCAAATTCAAAAACGGCGCGGTGCTGGAGTTTGAGTATGACCCTGCCGGCGGAGAGGACTGCGCCCTTTTCTATCGCATAGCGGGCTATGATTACTTCTACCTGACGGTAGAGCAGAACCGCGCACTGATCGATCTGGCGGGCATCAGCTATGCCCCCACCCCCATCCCCGAGACCAAGCCGCCCCGGGGGATAGATGCCACCGAAACGGCACGTCCCCCCGAGACTGCTGTGGCGGCTCCAGAGACTATCCCGGAATAACAAAGAAGAGCGACGCAGGTGTCGCTCTTCTTTGCTTTACTCACTGACCGGTTCCACAGCCTGAACCTCGGTGGTTTCGGCTGCGTCGATTTCCTTCTTGCGTTTTCGTCCGCCGCGATGACGGCGGCGACGGCGTCGGGGCTTGTCCTCGCCATCCTGTGTCAGGGAGGGATCGCGGCTGATGAAGGCCTCGTATTTCTCCTGATAGTATGCCTGTACCTCGTCGGTGGCTTTGTACAGCGTTTTGCACACCTTCAGCACGCCGCCCGCGCCCTTGAAAAACTGTACCCGCACCATGTAGTCGCCGTGATCCTCGCAGTGACAGAGGGTGATCTTTTTGCTTCCGCTCTGCTTGACCCACAGGGGATAGGACATGGGCTTGCCGCAGACGGGGCAGGGGATTACCGAGATCCGACGGTCGCAGAGGGCTGCCTGGCGGCTTTCAAAGCCGCTGTAAAGGCTGTGGGTCATGTGGGGGAAATAACCGCCCAGGTCGATCTTCCCCTCGCCGCCGTATTCGGCAATGCCGCGGTTCAGATCCAGTTTCATGCAGACCTGCGCGGTGTAGTAGGCATCGTTGAGGGCATCGTGGGCAGGCATATCTTCTTCCAGGGCAATGCCGAAGTGCTCCAGCGCGGTGTTGAGGGCGCGCTGCTGCTTCTGCCCGTCGGTCTGGCTGTTGTAGATGGGCTGGAGGTCATAGCAGTCGGTGATCCAGCCGGCATCAATGTTGTGAATGAAGAGATTGTCCAGCAGCATGGGAATATCATCCCGTCCCCAGGTCAGAAGCACACAGGGGGAGCCGCACCAGATGCGGAAGTCAAAGATCGCCTCGGGGAAGGGGCGTCCTGCGGAGATGTCACTTTGGGTCAGACCTGTGACGCGCTTGACGCCGGAGTGAAGCTTGGTGTAATAAACGGGGGCAATGGTCTCTTTGAATTCATCGATGATCTCGTATTCACCATTGTCCTTCTCGGCCAGCATAACTGCACCGATCTGAATGATCTCGCCGATCAGCGGGAAGGGCGCTCTGTCCACGCACTTGGGGGCGTAGGGCTGATTCCATTCCATGTCCAGTACAATGTAATTCATTGATATCAAATTTCCGTTTCTATCATAATCCCGAATTGGGTGAAAAATGCACTTCCATCAGTATACCATAAAACAGAGAAAAAGAAAAGCCCTTTTGCCGAAATTCTTCTCAGAATCCGGCTTTTTCTTCATATTGGCGCACCAACGCCAGACCCAGGTCCCGGGCCTGCGCCAATATGTCCGCATCTTCTGCGGCGGGGAGGGTGTCGGTGCGGTGGGTGCACACCGTGCCGATACAGGAAGCGTGCATGGCACGGAGCAGTCCGCGGGCAACTTCTTCTGCACAGGCGGGGCTTCCGTTTCCGCCGCCGCACAGAAGAACGCCCCCCACCTTTTCCTTTTGGATCAGCCGTACGCCCTGCATCCGGCCTGCGGTGTAAAACATCTGCAGACGGCTCATCAGAGAGAGCAGAGGTCCGGTGAGGGTGGAGAAATACACGGGGGAAGCGATGATGATGCAATCGGCATCTATGACGTCCCGATAAATACTCTCCATGTCGTCACGGATCACACAGCCCACCTGATCCCAGCAGCGGCGGCAATCCACACAAGGATGGATGTCGGCGCGATAGGCGTCGATTACCTTAGGCTCGGTGGGGAGGGCTGCAGAGAGGGCGCGGATCAGGGCGGCGGTATCCCCACTCGGACGGGGAGAGCCGTTGAAAATGACAGTTTTCATCTTATTTCAATCCTTGCTGTTTCATCCAGATGGACATGATCAGTTTGTGGGGAAGGAGCTTCACCATCCGCACTTGATTGCGGACGGGCAGGCCCAGGATGGACACATCCCGTCCCCGCTCCATGTCCCGCAGTGCCAGCTTGACCACATCGTCTGAGGCGTAGGTGCGGTTGAAGTAGGTGACGGTTTTCTTCTCTCCCTGTTCTGCCCGGTCGAAAAACTCTGTCCGCACCCAGCCGGGGCAGACCGCCATAACCCGGATACCGCGGGGCTTCAGCTCCACATTCAGGGCACGGGAATAGCTGAGGACAAAGGCCTTGGAGGCGGCGTATACATTCATGTATGGCACAGGCTGAAAGGAGGAGAGAGAGCCCAACTGAAAGATCTGCCCGCCTTCCTCCATATAGGGAAGGGTATATTGGGTAATGGCAGTGAGGGCGCGGCAGTTGAGGTCGATCATCCCCAGGGTGTCCTCCATGGATACCTCATCGTGACGTGCAAACTTTCCGTATCCCCCGGCGTTGACCAGGACTGCCACATGGGGGCACTCGGCGGCAAGGAGATCGTGGTATTCCGTAAGAGAGGCAGGATCTGTGAGATCCATGGCCAGGGGGCGGACCGGGGCGTGAAGCTGACTGCTCAAGGCCTCCAGCCGCTCCCGGCGGCGGGCAATCACCCAAATCTCGTCAAAGGATTCGCGCTCATCCAGGCGGATAGCAAAATCTCTCCCCATTCCCGAGGAGGCGCCGGTAATGACGGCAATTTTCTTCTGCATGGGAAAATCTCCTTCCATTCAAACTAGGTCTATTATACCGCAAATTCCGCCTTCATGCAAGAATATACCACAAAGTTTTGCTTTTCCCTTGACTTGCGGCGCAAAATGTGGGACAATATATAAGGTTATGTTCTTTCCCGCTTTCGGAGGTGACAAAATGGCGCAGCAATCTGCGAATAAATATAAAACTTTGCTCTCCAACACGGCGATATTAGGCGTGGGGACTTTCGCTTCCAAGTTGTTGGTTTATTTCCTCATGCCCCTTTATACCGCCTGCCTGTCCAGCGATCAGTTCGGCCGCGCCGATTTGATCGCACAGACCGCCAATCTGCTGATCCCCATCCTCTCCATCAGCATTTGCGACGCGGTTTTTCGCTTCACCCTGGATGGAGCGAAGGACAGGGGGGAGGTGCTGTCCTCGGGGCTGCTGATCCTGCTCCTTGGGGGCGTGGTGGGCATCCCCGTTGCTCTTGTTTTTGAGGGGATCCCCTATTTTTCGGGAGGCTACGGCTGGCTGATTATCGCCTATGTCCTGGCCTCTAATTTCCACACTCTCTGTGCCAATTACCTGCGCGCTTCGGGCAAGACCGGGATCTTTGCCCTGCAGGGTATCTGTGCCACTGCGCTGACCATCGGGTTTAATCTACTCTTCCTGCTTGGCTTTTCTATGAAGGTCACGGGGTATGTGCTTTCGGTGGTGCTGGCTGACGTGGCAGTGGGGATCGGGCTTTTTCTCTTCTGCGGCCTTTGGCGCAGTGTGGACTTCCGCACCGTTACCCGTACACGGCTGGGGCAGATGCTGCGCTACAGCGCGCCCTTGATCCCCACCACCGTCTTCTGGTGGATCACCAATGTTTCCGACCGCTATATGGTGGCCTGGTTCTGCGGTGACGGGGTGAACGGCCTCTACGCCGCCGCCTTCAAGATTCCCACTCTGCTGATCCTGGCATCGGGGATCTTCATCGAAGCCTGGCATTTCTCGGCGGTGACCGAACAGGGAGACGGGCAGCAG
Organism: Clostridia bacterium; assembly: GCA_017466495.1. Taxonomy (GTDB): domain Bacteria; phylum Bacillota; class Clostridia; order Oscillospirales; family CAG-272; genus SIG693. The sequence continues at coordinate 3,577 of JAFTUB010000172.1, read as the reverse complement.
TCCCGTTTCTTCTCCACCGTTTTCGACAGCTTCCAGGCGGTGATGTTCATGGCCGGGGCGGGGCTTTGTGCCTTTGCCAAGGTCTGCGCCGTCCTGCTCTTTGACGACAGCTACTATACCGCCTGGCAGTATATGCCGGTGCTCCTGCTGGCCACCGTCTTCTCCAGCCTGGTCACTTTTATGGGCAGCGTTTACCTGGTGGAGAAAAAGAGTGTCAATTCCTTCTACACTTCGCTCATCGGTGCGCTGGTCAATCTCGTGCTGAATTTCCTGCTGATCCCCATATGGGGCGCGCAGGGCGCGGCCATCGCCACCTTTGCCTGCTATCTTGTGGTCTTCATCATCCGCGCATGGAACACCCAGCGGTATATCCGCTTTGATCTGCATCCCGTGAAGCTGACGGTGAACACCCTCTTGCTTGGCGGGCAGTGCGCCCTGATGCTGGCCGAGCCTCCTCTGTGGTGGCTGTGGCAGGGGGGCATCGTCCTGGCAGTGCTGGTCATCAATGCCGGTCCCATTCTGCGGGGAGTTCTGCAGGTCCTGCGCCGGGGCAGATGACGGGATACCGTCCAATCCGCAGAAAATTCCTAAAAACTCTTGCTTTTTTGCCCGATTTGGCGTATACTAATCATAGTAACATTTTGCAAAAGGAAGTGTAACCATGGCAGAAGAATGCACCCACAACTGTTCTACCTGCACGGCAAATTGCTCGTCGCGGGAGAAAACCGATTTCCATGAAGCCCCCAATCCCAAGAGCTCCATCAAGCACGTCATTGGTGTAGTCAGCGGCAAGGGCGGCGTCGGCAAGTCGCTGGTCAGCACTATGCTGGCGGTCGAGCTGCAGCGCCGCGGCAACCACGTTGCCATTCTGAATGCGGATATTACCGGTCCCTCTATCCCCAAGGCCTTCGGCCTCCATTCCTCTTTTGCGCCGGTTGAAGGCGACGAGAGCGGGCTGATCCCCCCCAAGTCCAAGACCGGCATCGACATTATTTCGGTCAATCTGCTCCTTGACGATGAGACTAAGCCCGTTGTTTGGCGCGGCCCCGTTATCGCAGGCACTGTCAAGCAGTTCTGGACCGACGTGATCTACGAGGACGTGGATTATCTGATCATCGACTGCCCTCCCGGCACCGGTGACGTTCCCCTGACCATGTTCCAGACCATCAAGCTGGACGGCATTATCATCGTTTCCTCTCCTCAGGAGCTGGTTTCCATGATCGTCTCCAAGATGGCTAACATGGCGGATATGATGGATATTCCCGTGCTGGGGCTGGTGGAGAACATGAGCTATGTGAAATGCCCCGACTGCGGTAAGGAAATCAAGGTCTTCGGCGACAGCCACATTGATCAGATCGCAGGCAAGTTCGGTTACGACCTGCTGGCGCAGATCCCCCTGGATCCCAAGGTCGCTGCTTTGGTAGACCGGGGAATGATCGAGCTGATGGAGAACGACTACCTGGCAAAGGCGGCCGACAAGGTCGAGTCCCTGTAATTCGGTAAACAAAAAGATGCACACCTGCGGGTGTGCATCTTTTTTGTTAAAACGCGGTGCGGAGCTTTGCCGCACAGGCGTGGAGAATGGCGCGCTCGTCAAAGGGAACCTTCTCCCCGCGGATCAGCTGATAATCTTCGTGCCCCTTGCCGGCCAGGAGCACAATGTCCCCCGGTTTTGCCCCGTAAACGGCGGCGCGGATGGCATCGTGACGGTCGGGGAAGATCATGAAGGGAGCGCCGTCGGGGGTAAAGACGGCGGCAATGTCGTCGATGATGGCAGAGGGATCCTCAAAATCGGGATTGTCCGAGGTGAGGATGGCCAGGTCGCAGAGCTCGTTGGCCACCGCCCCAAGTTCCGGACGGCGCATTTGGGTACGCCCCCCCACCGAACCGAACAGACAGATCAACCGGGCGGGGGAATAGCAGCGCAAGGTCTCCAGTGCGGCCCGGAGGCTCACCCCGTTGTGGGCGTAGTCAATGAGGAAGGTGACCTCAGGCAGAATATCTACCGGCTCAAACCGCCCCTTGATGGAGATGCTTGCCAGTGCCCCGGCGATCTCCTCCACGGAGAGGCCGAAGTGCAGTCCCACCGCTGTTGCACAAAGGGCGTTGTGTACGTTGAATTCTCCGGGCAGAGGGAGGGAGATCGCACATTCCTTCCCGCCGTGGATGCAGACAAATTCCACCCCCAGCCGGCTGCCCCGGCGGAAGAGGGAGATATCCCTGGCGTATAGATCGGCTTCGCGGGAAACAGAGCAAAGAAGCGGCCGGCCGGTGCTGCCCGCCAGCATTTCCGGCGTGGCGGGATCGTCGGCGTTGGCGATGATGCACTCGGCACCATAGTCGGTGAACAGGGAGTGCTTGCAGTCCCGATAGTGCTCGAAGGTGGGGTGCTCCACCCCGCCGATGTGGTCGTGGGAGAGATTGGTAAAGATACAGAGAGGGAAACGAATCCCCAGCACTCGCCGCAGATAGAGGGCCTGGGAGGACACCTCAAGGGCGACAACCTTGACCCCCGCATCAGCCATTTTGCGCAGATAATAGTGTAGTTCACAGCTTTCCGGGGTAGTATTGACCGTAGGATAGAAGTGCCCGCAGAACTGAATGCCGTTGGAACCGATGTAGCCGGCGGAAATGCCGTTTTCCTCTAAAATGTGGCGAATCAGCAGGGCGGTGGTGGTCTTTCCCTTGGTGCCGGTGATGCCGATGACGGTCATCTCCCGGGCAGGATAGCCATAAAAGGCGGCGGACAGCTCTGCCAGGGCGGCGCGGCTGTCCCTGACGGTAATCACCGCAGCATCCTCGGGCAGATCCAGCGGGCGTTCTGCCACAAATGCACGGCATCCCTGCAGGTATGCCCGCCCGGCGTAGGCATGGCCGTCCTGTACCGCACCGCGGATGCAGACGAAAAGGGAATCTGCCCCGGTCTTGCGGGAGTCGGGACTCAGCACCGTAATGGGGGAGTCAGTCTGTGCGGAAATGAGCGCGGGCGCATCGGTCAGATAAATCGGGGAAATGGCCCCGATCAGTTGAGCGAGTGTGATCATCGGATAGCCTCCGTCAGGTCGGCATCAAAGCCGACGGGTCGTTTGCCGCAGACAAGAATGGAGCGAAGGGCCAGGGCATCCAGGGAATCGAAATAGGGGGCACTCAGCCCCGCATCCCGGCGGAGAAGGGACAGCTCGGTACAGCCCAGCACCAGCCGCTCACAGCCCAGCCCCAGCAGACGCGCCGAGAGAGTAGAGAAGGCGGTGAGGTCGGGGGCTTTCCCCTGCTTGATGGAGGCGTAGATCAGCTCATTGAGCTGTGCCTGCTCTTCGGGCGAGGGAAGCACGCAGGTCATGCCGAATCGCTCGGCCACATGGGCGTAGCCGCCTGCGGCGGCAGTTCCCGCCGTGGCCAGCAGACCGAAGGTCTTGACGCCCATAGCCGCGAGGGCGTGTACCGTTTCGTAAATGATGTTGATGACAGGGACAGAAAGATCCTCCGCCAGGGCATCGTAGAAGTAGAGCGCCGTGTTGCAGGGGATTGCGATCACATCTGCTCCTGCTGCAATCAGCACCCCGGCATCGTCCAGCAT